>DASWAK010000078.1:0-20871 GCA_036391175.1 Pseudolabrys sp. | reverse complement strand
CGCTGCCGCTGTCGCTGCCGGGCGTCGCTGCCGGCGCCCTGCTCTGCTTTATCCCGATTGTCGGCGAATTTGTTATTCCTGATCTGCTCGGCGGTTCGGAAACGCTAATGATCGGGCAGACTTTGTGGACTGAGTTCTTTTCGAATCGCGACTGGCCGGTAGCCGCTGCTATTGCGGTCGCTCTGCTCGGCCTGCTGCTTGTGCCGATCCTATTCTACGAGCGCCTTCAACAACGATCGCTGGAAGGAGGCCGCTGATGAAGCGCGGAGCGTCGCCCTTTAACATCATCTCGGTCGCACTCGGCCTGGCTTTCCTCTATTTGCCGATCACAATCCTGGTCGTCTATTCATTCAATGCCTCTCGGTTGGTAACGATCTGGGGCGGCTGGTCGCTCGCGTGGTACCGCGAGCTGCTGCACGACGATGCAATGCTGCAATCCGCCTGGATCAGCCTGCGTATCGCCGCTCTTTCGGCCAGTGCCGCCACGGTCCTCGGGACGCTCGCCGCCGTTGCCCTCACCCGCATGGGCCGATTCCGTGGCCGCTTGCTGTTGTCCGGCATGGTTTATGCGCCGCTTGTGATGCCTGAAGTGATCACCGGGCTTTCGCTACTACTGCTGTTCGTTGCCATCAACGTAGACCGCGGCTTGTGGACCATCGTCATTGCCCACACTACGTTGACAATGTGTTTCGTCACTGTGATCGTACAATCGCGGCTCGTCGGCTTCGACCGCAGTCTCGAGGAAGCGGCGATGGATCTCGGTTGTCCGCCGCTCAAAACCTTCCTGACCATAACGCTGCCGCTAATCGCGCCGGCGATCGCTGCCGGTTGGATGCTAGCATTCGTGTTGTCACTCGATGATCTGGTGATCGCCAGCTTCACGACGGGGCCGGGTGCGACCACGTTGCCGATCCGAATTTATTCGGAAGTGCGCCTTGGAGTAAAACCCGAGATCAACGCGGTATGCACAACCATGATTGCAATCGTCGCGCTTGGCACGGTTGCTTCATCACTGATCGTCAAACGCGGCGTTATGCGACGCGAAAGCGCGGCCTTGGGAGCGCAAGTCTAAATTTTCAAGGTCGGTTGTTAGTCGCTGCTACTTTTGCGGAGGCCTTGCCTTGCATATTCCTAGATGCGTTCCGCGGAATGATAGTCGAAGGGGCCCACCAGCACGGCATGAAGTTGTAGTTATTCGGCCTTTTCGGATGTAGCCGGAGCCGACTGGCCGGCCGCCGGAGCCCCACCCGTCAGCCGTTCGATCGCCGATCGCACTGACTCGCGGGCACGGCGCTCACGCACGGCATTGAGTAGCGGGGCGGCCGCACCCGAACGCCGGATCAGGGCCTCAGGGTCGGGCAGCATGATGGGATCGTCCCACGAGCCCTGTACGATGAACGGCAACTCAAATGGCGCGACGTCCGGCTTGGGCGGCGCCACAAGAGCGGCAGTACCCTTCAAATCGAGTTCACGTGCCGGGATCGAGGCCGAGCCGGCGAGCGCCAGGATGACCGCCGAACCGTCCATCTTTACGTTGTCGACCGTGACGGTGCCTTGGGCAATCTTCAGCGCGACCGTAATCTTGTCATAGGGTGTACGTCCGCTACGAAATTCGCCGCCGCCGGATAGTGGTCGCCGCTCAAGCCGACGAAGCAATTGTTCGACATTAAGCCCTGCGAGCGCACCGTTCGCTCCGGTCAAACTGGCTGTTCCAGTCAGCGTCTGTGTCACCGCGAGCACGCTGTCCCCAGCGCCTTCGACTGCGAGTGCAATATTGCCTTTGCCTTCAAGCCGGTGGAGACCGAACAACTGACCGAGGCAACTCTCCAGGTCGACGTCGGTAAATTGCAGTTGCGATTTGACGTCGACGCTTTGCTCGAGGTTGGCGAGTGTCAGTGAGCCTTTAATCACGCCGCCATAAGCCTGCGCCTCGCCGACGGTGACCACCAAATGGCCGCCACGCAAGTTTGCCGCGATGGCCGTGCGTCCGATTTTCGCATTAGACATCACAACATTTGCTGCCGAGAGGCGCAGGTCGAGATCAAGACCGGCAAGACCCTCCAGTGTGATGCGACCGTTGTTCCACGCGCGTTCATTGGTGGCGAGGAGGCGGATGGTCGAAACGTAGGATGTTAAATCAAGCGTATCGACGGCAAGTGTGCCTTGCAATGTCTGCCGTCCATCTGCAGCGAAGGTGAGCACGCCTTCAGCGCTATTGCCGTCGAGTTCAACATTGACACTGGGCAGGCTGATGGTGCCGCCCACGACATTGGTCCGCGCCTTGATCGCGAACCGGCCGAACCCGCCGCCTGGCAACGGTTTCTGTCCCGCCCAGACTAGTGTGTTGCGCAGCGAAGCGGCATCGGCAGCGAGGGTGCCTTCGATCCTCAGAGTGGGTTTGAGGCTGATAGCGCCCTCGAAGGCGGCCTTCATCGGCGCGCCTGCCACGCGCAGTTTTAGTCCGCTGCGGCTGCCGGCAAGTGCAGCCGGAAAGTCGGCGAGCGTCAGGCTCGCATCCATCGGCGCATCGTGCCAGATGAAGCGGCCAGTGGCGCCAAAGCTCTTTGAAATCGCCGGCCAGGCTAACGAGAATTCTACGCCATACAATGTCTCGGTGAGCTTCCGTAATTCGTCACGGATTACGACGGTGCCGCCATCGATGCGCATCTCGGAAAAAGCCGCGAGGCGATTGGTATCGGCCTGGCTGCGCACCAGCGCTTCGATGAGGCCAGACCAATTGGATTGGCCATTCGGCTGCAATTCGATCGCGATGTTCGGATGGTCGAGGGAAACGTCTGCGATCTCGACTCGGCCAATCAGCAGCGGGAAAAAACGCAAGCGTGCAGTCAATCGCTCGGCGGTAAGAGCCGGCTGCTTGGCATCGCCGAGCACTACATCGGCGAAGTTAACGCTGCCGGTTGGAAACAACGAGACGCTGGCCTTGCCGCGCAGAACCGGCTCAAGCCCGGTCACTGCGCGGATTTCGCCCATCACCTGCTGACGTATAGAATCGGCGGAAATCAGATACCCGGCGGTCGTGAGCACGGCCGCCCCGCCTGCAATTACGGCGAGCAGAATAAATCCCAGGCGTTTCAAGCCGGTGGCGGCTGTCAAAGGAAGGATTCCGGTTGTTTCGGCGCGTCAACGCCGGCGGACTATAGCATCAGTCCGGCTCTAGCAAACCTTGGGCGGGCTATGTGACCCTTTCATGGCTGAGGCAATCCCGCGCGGTTAAGCTTATCGCGCAAATGGCACGTCCCGGCCGCGGGCGTCAGCAATTTCGGCGATCATCTTTTTGATGATCGCCTCGCCGAATGAATTGAAGTCCTTGGCTTCCAGCACAAAGCTGGCGGGCCCGCCGGCGACATTGTCTCGGTAGTATTTCGCCAGCCCTCCAGGCGGGTTTGTGTGCTCGGGATTCCAAGGTAACGGAGTCTCACTTAGGATCACCAGCCCGTTGATGCTGATACCCAACGCCAGCGCCTCGTCGCGTGCTTGTCCTATGTCGCGGCCTGCATTGTTCGTGCCATCACCGGAGACGTCGATGGTACGCCGTTCGGCATCAAATGGTGCACGAGCAAGCTGCGCCACAGCGGCATCGATGCCGCCGCTAATTGAGGTGCGGTCGGCGAAAGAGCGTGGTGATTCGAGCAGGCGGTCTCCAAAAGCTTGGGCGGCCTTCGGTCCGTCGATCAACATCCAGTCGATCAAGACCCGCTGGTTGCCGAATCCCGACCACTCCAGAAACAGCACGCCGATACGGCCGTGGCGGCCGGACTGAATCGCGTCGAGCACACGAGGATCGACGAGCGCTGCGGCGTAGCCCTCCCGCTGAAGCTGAAATTTCTGGCTGTCGACGCTGCGTGAGACATCGGCTGCCAGCACCAGAAGAAGATCAACCGGTTCGGCGGCTCGCATGGGCGAGATGCCAAATATTGCAATCGCAAGTGCGAACATGATTGATACGCGGCGGAACAGCTGGCACATGTAAAGAGGCTACCCGATTTTGGAATTATTGCGCCAGCACTCGCGTAACTGGAAAAACCACTTCGACCAGCGTTCCATCGCCGACTTCGCTAGTTATTCGGAAACGGGCGTGATTAGCTTCAACTAGAGCTCTGGTTATCGGCAAGCCAAGGCCGGCTCCGGTAGAGCTCCACTGGACGGCTGTGGCGACCTGACGGAACGGCTCAAGCGCACTCTCCAAATCCTTCTCGTTCATTCCGATACCAGTATCGCGCACGCGCAGCACGACCTCTTGGTTATCAGTCAAGGCGGTCGAGACGATCACCTGACCGCCGGCACCAGTGAATTTGATGGAATTTGACAATAGGTTCAGCGCGATCTGACGCATTGAGCGCGCATCGGCGACAATCTGCGGCAGATTCGTGGACAGCGACGTGCGGATAATGACGCGCTCGCGGCTGGCCTGCGGCTGCATGATGGCTACGCATTGCTGAATTACGTCGTTGAGATTGACGCTTACGAAGGTGAGCTCGAGCTTTCCCGCCTCAATTTTCGATAGGTCAACCAGATCGGTGAGCAGCGAGATAAGATGACCGCCAGAGGCGTGGATGTCCTTCAGGTATTGCCGGTACCGTTCGTTGCCGACCGGGCCGAAGCGCTCGTCCATCATCACTTCGGAAAAACCGATGATGGCGTTAAGGGGTGTACGAATTTCGTGACTAATCTTGGCAAGAAATTCGGATTTTGCGATTGAGGCTTTCTCGGCCGCCTGCTTGGCATTTGTTAGTTCTTCCGCAGAGTGTTTCCAGACGGTGATGTCGCGCAACACCGCACATAGCTTCTCGCCGCCTCCAATCCGGCCCAAGGTGATGTACAGCGGAACCAGCCCGCCCTGGCGCACGCGTCCGATCGCCTCGTAGCCGGCATCGAGTACGCCGGCGCCAGTGCCGTGCGCGAGCCGGTCGAGATGGTCAAGTGCGGAATGGCGGCATTCCGGCGCCAACAGATCGCCGAACGAATGCCCAATGAATTCGGCAGGTTCGTAACCGAAGAGCGCCTCGACGCTGCGGTTCGCAGAAATTATGCGACCGGTGCGGTCAAGCACCAATACCCCATCCGTAGCGGTGTCCAGAATCGCCTTGAGCTCGCGGTTTTCGCTCTCGGCGTGGTTTTCCGCGGACTTTCCGTTACTTCCAACTCGTGTATCGATCATGAGCACCAGCGCGTTCTCGTTGTTCCAGACTGCGCTGAACAGGCGGCCTTCGACTGGTTTCTGGGCGCCGTTGATCGTGGCAATTGTCAGAGATTTGGCACCGTTTCTGGTATCCCGCGAAGAGGATTTGTCCTTGCTTTCGATGAACAGGCTGTCGAGGCCTCCAGCCTCGTTCAGTGCTTCCAGCGTGGAGTATCCGGTCCACTCGAGGAACGCCCGGTTGGCATAGATCAAACTATTCAGGCGATAGACCAAAATGCCGACGGGCAAGTGATCGAGGATTGGTCGGCTTTCCTGGGCGTCGGAGGCAACCTTCGGCAGCGCGCGCGCCGGTTGGGCCAGGGTGACCGATGGCTCGGCACTGAAATCGCCCGGAGCGGCTGATTTGCCTTTGACTGAAGATTTTTTTAGGCGCTCGCTAAGCTCGCGGGCCAGCTCCCGGAACGCGCTACGCTCACGGACAGTAAGTTTCGGTTCCTCTGCCTGCGGTTCGGGTGTTGACGGAAAAGGCAGCACCTTGGATCCGGCTTCAGTTGCTGGCGGCGACGTGGGTGCCGGCGCGTGCCCCGCGCGCCGCCGCCAAATTTCCTCCAGGCGGTCTACGTTGCGGCAGATACCAAAACCACGAAAACCCTTGAATTGTCGGTCGCGGTCGAACACGGGCAGACCCGACATCTCGACGGCTAAATGCTCGTTGATATGATCGGCCGGCCAAAATACGACGATACCGCTGAACGTTTCTCGCGCCGAGAGCGCGTTGGCGACTTGGCCCTGCGGATCGAGATTTAAAGTCTGGGCAATCTCAATCCAATTGCGGTCAAGCGCGGCAGCAGTTTTCGGTCCGAGCAGATCGGCGAATTCCTGACTTGCAAGACTAAAGCGATCCTCAGCATCGGTCTGCCAGACAAATCGGAAGGGTACACGATTTGAATGCTCTTCCGATTCTGCAGATATTGGAGTCCTTGAAGGTGCAACGGCCGCAGCGTGCACACCAGTGTCCAACGTCGTCGCTGGTTTGGTGAAGGCGACGAGCAACACAAAAGTAGAGCCCGCGCCCAGCTTAAGCATGCTGATATGCCCGGCCTGGATTTCTCCCTCGGCGTTGCCGTTGAGGCTAGCTTCGCGAGCAAGTTTTTCTGCTCCAAGTGCGACCAGGTCGCGGTGATCACCAAGCAGCGCGCGTGCCGCAGGCTGCATCTCGATTAGTTCGCCGTCGGCCGTAAAAATCGCCGCGGGCTGCTGCACATCTTCGAGCAATTGGCGCGCCCGTTCGGGCAGGGCAAGATCCCTGCCGGCGCGTTCAGTCGATACGACCAATATGGCTGTGCTGTTTTGCGCGAGCGTGATGCGCGAGCACATACATATCAACGTTCCACCGATACTGGCCCCGAAACCGCGCAGCCGCTCGAGCCGTGGCGCGCCTCCTTGCGGCAACGTTGCAGCGAGGCGCAAAATCTGCGTGGATGCCACATTGCCCGCGGCGAAGCGCAGTGCTGCGACTGCGGCGAGTGAGGGGGCATCGAAAATTGATGCGCCTGTCGGATTGGCCCATAGAATTCGGTCGGCGTCTGCGCTCCAGAGCCAGACTGGCGCAGGACTAAGCGCGTAAGACGCTAATTTCGCATCACGCAGATATTCAAACTGCAGGTTGGATTTCGTCATCGCGTTGTCGCAGAGATTACGGCGAATAAAACCTTAATACGGCTGCTTGCGAGCGGCGTCCACGACGTGGCGATAGCTATCCAATAGCAAGCTGCAATAACCCTAATGCAGGCGAGTTCCACGACTAGCACCTGCAGCGCGCCGACCTAGATAAGGTTAAGGCCGCCAGCAAATGCTGGTGGGACATGCAGGAGGGAATTTATGGCGAAGGAAGGCAGTACGCGGTTCGATATTCCGGCGGATATGCTAGCTCTGGCGGAAAAGAGCGTCGAACAGACCAAGCAGGCATTCGATGTTTTCATTTCAGCAGCGCAGCATGCAGTCAGCACCGCGGAAACTCAGGCGGCCACAGCGCAGGCCGGCGCCAAGCAGGTGGGCGAACTTACCGTAGGTTTTGCAGAGCGGAACATCGCGTCCTCGTTCGAATTTGCCCAGAAGCTGCTGCAAGCCAAAGAACCCAAAGAGGTGGTGGCGCTGCATGCGGAGTACGTAAATACCCAGATTGCGGCACTGACCGATCAAGCCAAGGAATTGGGTAAACGCGTGGCGAAAATGACTGGGCAGGGTACCCAGCGCTGAAATTGCCCCAGCTAGGGCTGTGTTGCGCCGCTGTGATCTTCTGCATTTGTGCAATGCAATATTTTATGTTGCATTGCACCAAAAATGCAGTATAATGTTTAAATTATCCGCCGCCAAATCAAATAGGTGGGTGTGTGGCGGTCTCCAAATAGTGCGAGCCGATTGCCGAGGGCGGTCGGCCCGATCGCCGAGAGTGCCCTCATCAGTCAAAGGGATGTGTCATGGCCGAAAACACTGTTTCCACAGCTAATACCCCGAAAGCCAAATCAAAACCGGTCGCTGTTGCCGCGCCCGCTTTTGAAATGCCCAAATTCGAAATTCCCAAGTTCGAAATGCCGAAATTCGAGGTACCGACGGCCTTCCGCGAGATCGCCGAAAAGGGCATCGCGCAGGCCAAGGAGAACTACGAGAAGGTCAAGAGTGCGGCTGAGCAGGCTACCGATGTGCTTGAGGAGACCTATTCCACGGCTTCCAAGGGCTGTGCGAGCTATGGCCTCAAGCTGGTTGAAACGACCCGGGCGAACAGCGACGCCGCTTTTGATCTGATGAGCGAGCTGATGACCGCCAAGTCTTATTCGCAGGTAGTCGAGCTTTCCAGCGCGTATTTACGCAAGCAGTTCGACGCCTTGGTTGCACAGGCGAAGGAACTCTCCGAGCACGCGCAGAAGGTCGCGACGGAAACAGCCGAACCGATCAAGGAAAGCATCAGCACCACCTTCAACAAAGCGGCCTGACGTTTCCTACGATAGCATCGAGATAGTGAGCGGAAGCCCGGGCGGAAATGTCCGGGCTTTTTGTTTGCGAACAAACCGGGGGCAAAGGGCCGCTTGCCAAAAGGCCGACCGGCACCTAGGTTCCGCCGGCTTAGATCAAGCATCGAAGCTGATCGCACGTGCAGGCGTAGCTCAGTTGGTTAGAGCGCTGGTCTGTGGAACCAGAGGTCGGTGGTTCAAGTCCACCCGCCTGTACCATCCTACGCCCCCGAATTACCCAAAGAAAAACGCCGGCGAACTCGTCGGCCGGCGTTCCATATTGTTGGTCGTCTTGCGCTTAGCGCCAGCTGAAACGGCCATTGTTACGCGGCGGAGGCGGGATGTTGCGCGGCGGATAGGGGCGGGGCCCGCCCTGCGGTCCACCAAACATCCAATCGAAGAAGTTATTGCCGCCGCCATAGCTGTAGCCACCACCATACATGCCAACCGGCATGCGAACAGGCTTGGATGAGGTGTTCGGCGCCCGCTCGACCGCAACATCGGCGACCTTGCGTTCGCTGCTCTTGAGGATTGCGAACATCTTGGCGTCGCGTCCGTAAACGTCTTCGCGCAACTGCAGTTTGCCCGCGTCATCCACAAAGGCCGTCTGATAGGTCAGATGCACCGGAATGAATTTCGGGAAGTTGATATTAATCTCGCTGCCGCCGAACATCGATTCTAGCTTCGCTTCGGTATAGCGCTCTTTCGGCAGCACCAGCGACAGCAACTTTTCGCCATAAGTCAACGGATTTTGTACCCGCATGCAGCCGTGGCTGAAGGCGCGTTTCTCCTTAGCGAAGAGGTATTTGTCCGGCGTGTCGTGTTGATAAACCAGGAACTTGTTCGGGAAGTTGAAGCGGATGCGACCGAGCGCATTGCCGGCGCCAGGCGGCTGCGAAATATGAATCGTTCCATCGGCGTCCTGCGTCAGCCTAAGACCAATGCGATCGAGCGCCTGTGGATCTTGCTCCAGAGCCGGCAGATATTCCTTTTCGATAATTGATGGCGGCACGTTCCAGGTCGGATTGACGGTGATGAATTTCATCTCTGCGCTGACCATCGGCGTGGCCAGACCGGGCTTGCCGGCAACGATCTTTGTCTTCCAATAGACCTTGCCGTCATTGTAGAGGCTTAGAGTGTAGTCCGGCACGTTGACGATCACGTGCGGGTTGCCGAGATTGCGCGGCAGCCAGCGCCAACGCTCCATGTTGACGATGATCGTATCGATCGGATCGCCAGAAGCGTGACGCGCTTCCTTTTGCTCACCGTTAAGCGCGCGAACAGTGTTGGGTCCCAGATTGCCGTCGACGCCAATGTCGCTTTCCGTCTGGAAAGTTTTCACCGCATCGCGCACCGCATCATCATAGAGCGGATTGTCTTTATCGCCGGCGATGTCGAGGCGCTTTCGCAGTGCCACCACGCGCGCGTCCTTCATGCCCGGGCGGAGGATCTTGCCGTCGGGTACCTGAATGCGTGGGTGCTCAGGCTTCGCCTCGGCCCGGCTATCGGCGGCAACCGGACCCTTGCGCAACTCTGCGAGCTTGGCCTTAAGCGCCTTGAATTCCGGCTGCGGCGGATTGAAGCCGTCGAGCACCTTGCCAGCATCGTTGCCGTCGGCAAGCTTGGCCAGCACGTCTGCCGGATCGGGAGCGACCAGGTCATATTGAATGTCCGCGCCGACGCGGGTGAAATGAATGCGCCCGATCTGTGCGTGGCGTGCAAACATAAGAGAAGTGGCGGTCAATCTGAGTTCGGCTTCAGCCAGCACATCTGCGGTGGCCGCCGACTTGAAATCCGGGGTCCGATAGTCGCTCGGGTCGAGACCAACCGTGTCAGCCTGAGCCAGATAAGCAATCGCCGCTTTGGCGCGCTCATTGCCGGCATTGTTGGTTACCCACAAAGGCGCGTAGTTACGCGCGCTGTAAAACGCCTCGATACCGGCGCGGTCTGCCTTGAGACCGACCAGACGTTCGAATTGCCGGCTCCCGATTAACTCGCGCAGCTTGTCGGCGACGCCGCTGTCTGCCGTAGGAACTGGCGCTGCGGCCGGCGCGGTAGCCGCCTTGGCCGGCTCGGCGGAGGGAGTTGCCGCGCTCTGCTTGGATTCATCCGTGATGCGATTGGCTGGCGCGACCTGTTTGGCGGGCGCCTCAACATCTTTGGCCGTCAGCGGCGGCGGCAGCGAAGTATCCGGCATCGGCACGGAGGCCTCGACCGGTTTTTCGGTTTGCTGCGCCATGCCGGCTTGGCTGGACAGGGCCAGCACCAGGGCGAGCGCTGTCGAAGCCAGCAGACGGTCAAATCGAGTACCTTTCACCGCATTTCTCCCAAAACTGTCAGGGGCATGGCGCCCCTTATATGTCTATCCCAATGTAACTGATAGCGCAGACCCAGTTACGTTTTTCCCAATAGCCCTGCCAAAACGGGCGTCCACTGTGGCTTTTTTGCACGATGGGCCAAAATCGGGCGATTCGGGCCAATTTTACCCAATTGAGTAGAGGGAGCCTAAGCCAACGGATGGCCAGACGGACGGTTCCTAAGGAGTTTTCACTAGTTATACCCATGACTTTTATGTGGGCGCGTTTATGGCCGCCTAGTATGACAAAGACGTGATGCCTCAAATGGACGAGACTAGCGTGAGCAGCCGTGACGGCATCATGGCCTCGGTGCTGGCGGCCGTAAATGATGCAAAATTGCCGATCTCGCCTATTACATTGCGCGCTTTCGCTGATCGCTAATCATTAATGGCCGTATACGAAAAAAACCGGGCCCCATTTGGGGCCCGGCTTCAGTGATTGCCGGCGTGGGGGCCGGCAACTCTTCCAGAGGGGAACATGCTGCTCGCCAGCGATTCTGGGAGGATTCACCCGGCGCAACAGCGAGCCCGCAGTATGCGAAGCATGCATCAGCACGACAACGCTAACAGCCGCATGACTGCCATGCGCAATCGCAATTTGTTGGGATTTCGTCGATGGGCCGACACCGGCCTGACGTTGCGTGCTGAATCGGCGATTTTTTGCCGCGGGTTTATGGCAAAACAAATCAGAAATGCCAGCGCTGCGCGTTGGCTACCAGGAAGTCGCGAAAGACCTGGATGCGCGCGACCGATTTGAGTTCCTCAGGATAAACAAAAAAGGCATCGAGCGCGAGCGTGTCGGCATCCCCGAACAACTGCACCAGCCCGCCGTTTTCCTCGACCAGATAATCGGGCAGCACGGCGATTCCGAGCCCGCGTTGGCACGCGCGCAGAACGCCAAGCACGTTGTTCACTGTCAGATGCGGCGTGCGCGGACCTTTGCCGTCGCGACCTATTTCCAGAAGCCAGCGCCGATTCTGCAGATGCGCCGGCACTACGCCACCACCGAGAAGAATGATGCGATGCTTGTCGAGCTCTTCGTGTGTCCGCGGCGTGCCGAACCGCTTGAGGTAGTCAGGTGAGGCGTAGGCGTGGAAATGCACGGAAAACAGTTTGCGCTGGATCAGATCGGGCTGGGTCGGCTGCCGCAGTCGGATAGCGACATCGGCTTCGCGCATCGCCAGGTCCAGCTCCTCGTCAGTGGTAATGAGCGTGATCTGGATGTCCGGATATAGGTCAAGAAATTCGCCAAGTCGCGGCGTGAGCCAATGCACGCCGATGCCAGGTGTGGTTGAGACCTTGAGTTCACCATTCGGACGTTCGCGGCTGTCGGTAAGCTTGGTGCGCGCCGCTTCCAGTTTCATGAATACTTCATGCGCCGTGCGGTAAAGTAATTCGCCCTGCTCAGTGAGGATCAGGCCGCGTGCATGGCGGTGGAACAGCGATACCGAAAGCTCGGCTTCCAGAGCCGAAACCTGACGCGATACCGCCGACTGTGACAGTCCGAGCCGCTCGCCGGCGTGCGTAAACGAGCCGGCCTCGGCTGCGGCGTGAAACACCTTCAGCTTGTCCCAGTCCATCGAGTTGTTGGGGGCCATGGTCTATTCTGCTGCCGCGCGCTGGTGCTCGTGCGCGGCCAAGAATTTTTCTGCTTCGAGCGCGGCCATGCAGCCCTGCCCGGCGGCGGTCACCGCCTGTCGGTAAATATCGTCGGTGACGTCGCCCGCTGCGAACACGCCGGGCACCGAGGTGACGGTAGAGTGGCCGGCGGTGATGATATAGCCGGACGGCTTCATCTGAACCTGGCCGGCGAACAATTCTGAGGCCGGCGAGTGGCCGATCGCGATGAATACGCCGTCGACACGACGTTCCATGACAGCGCCGGTCTTCACATTTTTGAGCCGCACACCGCTGACCTTCAACGGGTTATCACCGCCGGTGATGTCTTCGAGCACGCTGTCCCAAATCACTTCGATCTTGGGATGTTTGAACAACCGATCCTGTAAAATCTTCTCAGCCCGAAATGCTTCGCGTCGGTGCACCACTGTGACCTTGGAAGCAAAATTGGTCAGGAACAGCGCCTCTTCAACTGCGGTGTTGCCGCCGCCGACGACAATTACTTCCTTGTTGCGGTAGAAGAACCCATCGCAAGTCGCGCACGCCGATACACCGTAGCCTTTGAATTTTTGTTCGGACGGCAGATCGAGCCAGCGCGCCTGCGCGCCGGTCGCAATAATCAAGGCATCGGCAAGATAGATGTCGCCGGAATCGCAAGTCAGCCGGAACGGCCGCTGCGCCAGGTCCACCTTGTTTACATGGTCGGTGACGATGCGAGTGCCGACATGCTCTGCTTGCGCTTGCATCTGCTCCATCAGCCAAGGGCCCTGGATGACATCGGCGAAGCCCGGGTAGTTCTCGACGTCGGTAGTGATCGTGAGTTGGCCGCCAGGCTGGACGCCTTGAATCAGGATCGGCTCGAGCATGGCGCGCGCGGCGTAGATGGCAGCGGTGTAACCGGCCGGCCCCGAGCCGACGATTGCGACTTTGGTGTGCGCGTTCTTTGCCATGGTCTACGCCCCCCTGGATGGGCGTCGTCGAGCGCTTGTCGCTCAAGCGGCCGGACACTAGCCGGCTCTTTTGCCTGTGCTGGATGTATGGCTTCCGTCCGAGCTATGCAAGATACGCAACCCCCAGACCCACAGACTTGGCTGACTTCTGCGATCACGTTCACCGGAGCGCGCAATATTGTTTCGCGAAATATTATTTCGCAGTATGAATGTACTTGTCAGCTCGGTCTGTCCCCGAAGGTTGAATCTGTGCCCGCACGTCTCGACGCCATTGATCGCAAGATCCTGAAACAGCTTCAGGGCGATGGCCGCATCACAAATGTAGAGCTGGCCAGCCGTGTCGGGATTTCGGCGCCGCCTTGCCTGCGCCGCGTGCGCGCGTTGGAGGAGGCCGGTTACATCAAGGGCTATCGTGCGCTGCTCGACGAGAAGAAGCTCGGCTACGAGGTCACGGTGTTCGCGATGGTGCATTTGGCGAGCCAAGCGGAGGCCGATCTCGTCGGCTTCGAGGAGTTCGTGCGCGCGCAGCCGTTGGTGCGCGAGTGCTGGATGCTCTCTGGCGAAATCGACTTCGTGCTCAAATGCGTGGCGCCCGACCTGAAAACTTTCCAGGCCTTTGTCGAAAAGCTCACCGCCGCCCCTAATGTGCGCAATGTGAAGACCTCGCTGACGCTGCGCAATTCTAAAGACGCGGCGATGGTGCCGATGGAAGATCAATAGTCATTACAAAGTGCGCGCAGCGCTGTCGTCATGGCCTGACCATTGTTTGGAGACACATGACGTCATTTCCGAGGTACACGCGCGCAGCGCGTGAACCTGGAAATCCAGAAGCGTCTTTGGCGAGAGAATACGGCGCGCCCCCGAATGACGATGGCCGGGACAAGCCCGGCCATGACAGTCTTCCTTAGAAACTAAAACATCCAATCGAGGATGCGAGCCAGCTATCGCCACTCGATCTTCTTGATCTCGTAAGCTTTGGCGCCGCCCGGAGTGTTGACTTCGACCGACGCACCCTTGGTTTTTCCGATCAGCGCTTTGGCGAGCGGCGACGTAATGGAAATTCTGCCTTTCTTGGCGTCTGCTTCCGGCTCTCCAACGATCTGCCAGACCCTTTTCTCGTCGGTGTCCTCGTCAATGAGCGTAACGGTCGCGCCGAAGGTGATGATATCGCCGGACAGTTTTGAAACATCGATGATATCTGCGCGCGCGAGCTTGTCCTCGAGCTCGGCAATGCGGCCCTCGTTGAGAGACTGGGCTTCTTTGGCGGCATGGTATTCAGCGTTCTCCGACAGGTCGCCATGTGTGCGCGCGTCGGTGATCTGTTGAATGATGCGGGGCCGCTCGACCTGCTGGCAATGCTTGAGCTCGGACTCGAGCGCGGCATAGCCGGCGGCAGTCATTGGAATTTTTTCCATCGTCTCATCTCCTCCTGGCGGGCGCCCGAAACAACCTGAACGACTTTCAGCGCCGCCAAGCCCCTCTCACCCTCGAAATCCCGTTAATTCGACTCGCAATACGACTCCGGCCACGGTCACCCGCGAAACCGGAGTCATGTAAAGGCCTTCAGCCCCGTCCGTCGAAGTAGCTTTGCAGCGCGTGCACCTCGAGGTCGCCTTCGAGATAGGCCTTGATGCCCTGCGCCGCGGCGACGGCACCTGAAAGAGTGGTGTAGTACGGCACTTTATGCAAGAGGGCGGCATGGCGTAAGGAACGGCTATCGGCTAGTGCCGCCGCGCCTTCAGTCGTATTGAAAACCAGCTGAACACCGCCGTTTTTGATGGCATCCACGATATGGGGCCGACCTTCCAGCACCTTGTTGATCTTGGCCGCTTCCACACCCTGTTCCGCCAGGTAGCGCTGGGTTCCCGAGGTTGCGATGGTCTTAAAGCCGAGGGAGGCCAGCAGCTTGACTGCGGGTAGAATGCGCGCCTTGTCGTCGTCCTTCACTGAAACGAATACGGTTCCGCTCCTCGGCAGGCTGGTGCCGCCCCCGATCTGGCTCTTGGCGAAGGCGATTTCGAACGAACCGTCGATCCCCATGACTTCGCCGGTCGATTTCATTTCAGGTCCGAGCACAGTATCGACGCCGGGGAAGCGCGCGAACGGAAAGACCGCTTCCTTCACCGCGCGGTGCTTGAGATGAGTGGCTTTCAGATTAAAGCTCTTGAGCTTTTCGCCAGCCATAATCCGGGCGGCGATCTTGGCGACGGGGAGGCCTATAACCTTGGCGACGAAGGGCACCGTGCGCGAGGCGCGCGGATTGACCTCGAGCACATAGATCTCGCCATGCTTGATGGCGTATTGCACGTTCATCAGCCCGCCGACATTGAGCGCAAGCGCGAGCGCGCGCGTCTGCCGTTCCAGCTCGGCGATGATCTTTTCACTCAATGAGTGAGGCGGCAGCGCGCAGGCCGAATCGCCTGAGTGGATGCCGGCTTCCTCGATGTGTTCCATGATACCGGCGATAAACGTGTCCTTGCCATCGGCAAGACAATCGACGTCGACCTCGGTGGCGTCGGACAGGTAGCGGTCTATCAGCAGTGGACTTTTTTTGGAGACCACCAGCTCGTTCGGCCGGTCAAGATCGCTGGCAAGCCGTGCGACGTAACGATCGAGTTGTGCACCGTCGCGTACAATCTCCATGGCGCGGCCGCCCAGCACGTAAGACGGGCGGATCACGACCGGATAACCAATCCCATCGGCGATAGCGCGCGCGGCATTTGGCGAGGTAGCAATGCCATTCTGCGGCTGACGCAGCTTGAGCTTGTCGAGCAGCGTCTTGAAGCGGTCGCGATCCTCCGCAAGATCGATGGCGTCGGGCGAAGTGCCGAGAATTGGCACTTTCGCTTTCTCCAGTGGTTCAGCGAGTTTGAGTGGCGTCTGGCCGCCGAACTGCACGATCACGCCGTGTAGCGTGCCGTTCGAGCGTTCGGTATCGATGATCTCGAGCACGTCTTCCGGCGTGAGCGGCTCAAAATAAAGCCGGTCGGAGGTGTCGTAGTCGGTCGACACCGTCTCTGGATTGCAGTTGACCATGATGGCCTCGTAGCCGACTTCCTTCAGCGCGAAGGCCGCATGACAGCAGCAATAGTCGAATTCGATGCCCTGGCCGATCCGGTTCGGACCGCCGCCGAGAATGATGACCTTCTTTTTGTCGGACGGCGCCGCCTCGTCCGCAACTTTCCCGGCGAATGGCGTCTCGTAGGTCGAATACATGTAAGCGGTGGGTGAAGCGAATTCGGCGGCGCAGGTGTCGATGCGCTTGAACGCCGGCCGCACATCGAGTTCGCGGCGCCTGGCCATCACAGTCTCAGCATCGGTGCCGGTCAGCTTGCCGAGCCGCTTGTCGGAAAAGCCCATGGCCTTGAGCCGGCGGAACGGGCCCGCGATTGTTGGCAGGCCCTTCGCTGTGATCTCGGCTTCTACCTCCAGCAGCCCGCGGACTTCCGCGAGGAACCAGGGATCAATGCGGCAGGCATTGTGGATCAACTCATCGCTGGCGCCGAGGCGCATCGCCTGCGCCAGCTTGAGCAAACGGTCTGGCGTAGGCGTGCCGAGCGCGGCGCGGATTGCAGCCTTGTTGTCGTTGTCTTCGATACCCTTGGCGGCGTCGAAACCTTCAATGGTCACCTCGTCGAGGCCGGTGAGCCCCGTTTCGAGGGAACGCAACGCTTTCTGCAGGCTCTCCTGGAACGTACGTCCGATCGCCATCGCTTCGCCCACCGATTTCATCGAGGTCGTGAGCACCGGCGAAGCGCCAGGAAATTTCTCGAAGGCGAAGCGCGGGATCTTGGTGACGACGTAATCGATGGTCGGCTCGAACGATGCCGGCGTTGCGCCGCCGGTGATATCATTCGCAATTTCGTCGAGCGTGTAGCCGACGGCTAGCTTGGCCGCGACCTTGGCGATCGGAAATCCGGTCGCTTTCGAGGCGAGTGCGGACGAGCGCGATACGCGCGGATTCATCTCGATCACAACCAGCCGGCCGTCGGCCGGGTTGATGGCGAACTGCACGTTAGAGCCACCGGTCTCTACGCCAATTTCGCGCAGCACCGCAATCGAGGCATCGCGCAGGATCTGGTACTCCTTGTCGGTAAGCGTCAGCGCCGGCGCGATCGTGATCGAGTCGCCCGTGTGCACGCCCATCGGATCGACGTTCTCGATCGAGCAGATGATGATGCAGTTGTCTTTCTTGTCGCGCACCACCTCCATCTCGAATTCTTTCCAACCCAGAACTGACTCCTCGATCAGCACCTCATGGGTGGGCGAGGCGTCAATACCGCGCTCAACGATCTCGATGAACTCGGTCTTGTTGTACGCGATACCGCCACCGGTGCCGCCGAGCGTGAATGACGGGCGGATAATCGCCGGCAGCCCGATGTCGTCGAGTGC
Organism: Pseudolabrys sp.; assembly: GCA_036391175.1. Classification (GTDB taxonomy): domain Bacteria; phylum Pseudomonadota; class Alphaproteobacteria; order Rhizobiales; family Xanthobacteraceae; genus Pseudolabrys. The sequence goes on along the minus strand of DASWAK010000078.1, from coordinate 3,384 downwards.
TTCGAGCGCCTGCGGCAGCGTCTTGATCTGATGCGAACGCGGTGTCGGCAGTCCGATTCGCGTCATGGCTTCGCGGAAGAGCTCGCGGTCCTCTGCCTTGTCGATGGCGTCTGCGGTGGCGCCGATCATCTTGACGTTGAACTTTTCCAGCACGCCCATCTTGCGCAGGCTCAGCGCGCAATTCAGCGCGGTCTGCCCGCCCATGGTCGGGAGCAACGCATCCGGGCGTTCGCGCTCGATGATCTTTGCAACGATCTCCGGCGTAATTGGCTCGATGTAAGTGGCATCTGCGAGATCCGGATCGGTCATGATCGTCGCGGGATTAGAGTTCACTAGGACGATCCGGTAGCCCTCGTCCTTCAACGCTTTGCAGGCCTGCGTGCCGGAATAGTCGAACTCGCAGGCCTGGCCGATGACGATCGGCCCGGCGCCGATGATCAGGATCGATTTGATGTCGGTGCGTTTGGGCATCTGCTCGCGGATTACTGGGCACAAAAAAAGGGCGCGCCTGGTGCGCGTCCCTCGGACCGCGCCGAGGTTAGGCCTCGCGCGCGGGGGTCCTTTAGACTAGATTCGACGGGCAGGGAAGGGGAACTGACAGATAAGTGGTGGACGACCTGGTTTCGTCTAGCGGCTGCAATCCTTGCAGCTGATAGCCGGTCACATAGAACGCGCGAGGAAGGTCATGCGGCGCTGGTTGTGGCCGATATTGTGCGGAGCGCGCTTGGCCCCAAAACCTGCTCTCTTGAGCTTCTCCAGCATCGCCGCCTCGGCGTAGTGCGACAGGCCGACAGTTTTTTTCAGCCGCGGATAATCTGACACGAAGATCCGCATTAGTCCGAAAGCCGCCGCCCAGAAGAATCCGTTGGCCGCACCGAAGCGCAGCAATGCAAAAGCCGCGGCGGGCGCAGCGAGATGCGGCGGCACGACGTCACCGAGCACGAATAGTCCACCCGGCTTGAGCAGAGCGCGGAACATCGTGAGCAGCCGATCGAGCTCGTTCGCACTCAGATATTGCGCGACCGAGTGCATGACGATGAGATCGAATGAGGTCTTGGGTAGCGCTGCCGCTTGCTCCGAGGTGATCACCGCGATCTTGGGATGGCCTGCATAGCGCATGGTCAGCGAGGCGCGCACATTGGGCGCGGCTTCCGCCAGCACGAGCTGCCCGCAGGTTGCCGCGACCAGGTCGGCCGAAGTTGCTTCCCCACAGCCATAGTCAAGTACGTGCGCGGTGGGTGAAGGCACGTAACGGCAGATGTCCTCGGCGATCGTGCGATAATGCACGTCGCGATGACGCGCATTCACATAGATCACCGAGTGCTTGAAGTCGTAAAAATCAATCCAGTCGCTCATGGGCGCTTTCTATCGCTCGTTTTTGGATGATGCGCTAGCGCCGCCAGATCTGCGGCAGCGGCCCATCATTAGCCAGCACCGGATCGCTTTCTGGCAGCGGCACTTGGGGGATCATCGCCAGCGCCTTGTCGCGCTCAGCCGGATTGTCGCCCCGGCAAAGGTCATACGTGCCATCGGGCGGGTAGGCGCCAATGACAAGAAAATCGTCGCTGCCTGAAATCTCCTGGTGCCCGGTACCCGCCGGAAGTACGACGACATCGCCCGCCGCAAGCTCGAATATTTCGCCGCGGTGCCCACCGAGTTGTACCCTGGCGCGGCCGCGCGCGATGCCGAGCGTTTCGTGAATCATTGAGTGATAATGTACGAAAGGATAAATGCCATTGCGCCATTGGCCGCGGCCCCACCCGTTCGTGGCAAACAATTTCTCGATCGCGCTTGCCGGATCGCGTTTGCTGTCGACATCAACTGCGCCCTTATATATGAGCACCGGCAACGCCGGATTGTTCGGCACCGTGCCATCGTCCTTGAATATGAAACTGAGGGGCGCGTTTGGCATGAGAATTAAGAATAATGACAAACCGCAAACGCACTCGCTCCCGCGATCCGGCGGACTATGCGATCTTGCGCTTCGCCTGTCGCATCATCTCAACGAAGCGCATGAAGAGATAATGACTGTCGCGCGGGCCGGGTGAGGCTTCCGGATGGTATTGCACCGAGAACACCGGCTTATCCTTGAGTGCGATGCCGCAATTGGAGCCGTCGAACAGTGACAGGTGCGTCTGCTCGACATTCTTTGGCAGCGAGTCCTTGTCGACCGCGAAGCCGTGATTCATCGAGGTGATCTCGACCTTGCCAGTGGTGAGGTCCTTCACCGGATGATTGGCGCCGTGATGGCCCTGATGCATCTTCATGGTCTTGCCGCCCACCGCAATGCCGAGCATCTGATGGCCGAGGCAGATGCCAAACGTCGGCGTGCCTGAGTCGATCAGTTTCTTGATAACCGGCACTGCGTATTCGCCGGTCGCCGCGGGATCGCCCGGACCATTCGACAGAAACACGCCGTCAGGCTTGAGCGCCATTATGTCTTCGGCCGAAGTCTTGGCCGGCACCACCGTTACCTTACAGCCGGAACCGGCGAGCAGGCGGAGAATATTGCGCTTGATGCCGTAGTCGACCGCGACCACGTAAAATTGCGGATTGGTCTGCCGCGCGTAGCCCTTGTCCCAGGCCCAAGGCGTCTCGTCCCAGGTGAAGCGCTGGCCGCTCGTTACCATCGGCACCAGGTCCATGCCGACGAGGCCGGGCCATTCCTCGGCTTCCTTCTTCAACGTGGCAAGATCGAATTTGCCGCTGGGATCATGCGCAATCACTGCGTTCGGCATTCCGTTGACGCGGATCAGCGCGGTGAGCGCGCGGGTATCGATGCCGGACAGCCCGATAATGCCGCGAGCTTTCAGCCAGTCGTTGAGGTTGCGAGTGGCACGATAGTTCGACGGAGCGGTGATCGCGCTGTGCAGAATGACGCCGCGCGCGCCCGGCGTTGCCGCCATGTTGACGGTTTCGATGTCTTCTTCGTTGGTGCCGACATTGCCGATGTGCGGGAAGGTGAAAGTGATGATCTGCCCGGCATAGGACGGGTCGGTGAGGATTTCCTCGTACCCCGTCATGGCGGTGTTGAAGCAGACCTCGCCGACCGCGTGCCCGGTCGCGCCCACCCCGAAGCCCTCGAGAACGGTTCCGTCCGCCAGTACCAAAAGCGCCGTCGGCTTGGGCTCGGCCCAAGCGCCGGTCGGGGCGGCTTTCGTCTGGGTCATGGCCTCTTAGTTGCGTATTATAGTGTGAGAGGCAAGGGGCCGCCGGGTGCCGCCCCCAAACGATTAAAATATGAGGAAAGGGGCTCCCCGTGCTGCGCGACGACATCAATAAAGCTTTGACAGAGGCGATGAAGGCCAAAAACGAGCGGGCGGTTTCCACGCTGCGCATGGTCAACTCCTCGCTCAAGAATGCCGATATCGAGGCGCGCGGCGC
>DASWAK010000077.1:0-1676 GCA_036391175.1 Pseudolabrys sp. | reverse complement strand
GGAACGCGGCGTTGGCGATGGCGCGATTGCCGAATACCACGTGGCCCAAGTTCACCGGGCGAATCACCGGCCCGGCGAATGTCCGAGATGGGGGGCGGGTTCAACTGGTCGACGCAACACCTTCTAATCTTGCCAGATGAGGAGGTATGCGTATGGAGGCACGGACTTGGTTCACGCCAAAACAGAGGGCTGAGCTCTGGGAGCGCTGGAGGAGCGGCCAATGCGTGGCGGACATCGCCCGAGCGCTGGAGAGGCGGAACAAGAGCGGCGTCTATCGGATATTGGCTCTCAATGGCGGCATCGCTCCGACGCCACGCCGTAGAGCGCGGGTCGCGCTGAGGGGCGAAGAGCGCGAAGAGATATCGCGTGGCATCGCCGCCGGTCGGTCGATGCGGCACATCGCACAGAGCCTCGGACGATCGCCCTCGACGGTCAGTCGAGAGATAAGGCGTAACGGCGGCTGCAGCGCCTACCGCGCAAGCGAGGCTGAGACGCGTGCCTGGGAGCGGGCGTTGCGCCCAAAGCCTTGTCGCCTGGCGCGCCATGCGGAGTTACGATGGCGTGTGGCGCAGAAGCTCGCGCTCCAGTGGTCGCCGGAGCAGGTCTCTGGCTGGCTAAAGCAGCAATTCCCTGCTGACCAAAGCATGCAGATTTCTCACGAAACGATCTATCGGAGCCTCTTTATTCAGACGCGCGGCGTGCTGAAGAAGGAGTTGATGGCGCACCTGCGCACAGCACGGCAGATGCGCCAAGCCAAGGGCGGTACTACGAAGAGCGGACTGGGACAGATTGTCGACACTGTCTCGATCCGCGAGCGGCCGGCCGATGCCGACGATCGCGCCGTGCCAGGCCACTGGGAGGGCGACCTTCTCTGCGGTGCGAACAATACCCACATCGTGACGCTGGTTGAGCGCCAGACTCGCTTTGCGATGCTTCTCAAAGTGCCGAGCAAGGACACGGCGACCGTCGTAGCCGCGCTCGGTAAACACGTGAGCAAACTGCCTCAGCAGTTGCGCCGCTCCTTGACCTGGGATCGAGGTAAGGAGATGGCTGACCACAAGGACTTCACCATCGCTACCAACGTGCAGGTTTACTTCTGCGATCCACGCAGTCCTTGGCAGCGCGGCAGCAACGAGAACACCAACGGCTTGCTGCGACAGTATTTTCCGAGAGGAACTGACCTCTCGCGCTTCTCTCAGTCCCACCTGAACAGGGTCGCTCTGCGGCTCAATCAACGCCCGCGCAAGACCTTGGGCTTTGAAACACCCGCCGATAAACTACGAGCCGTGTTGCATTGACCGATTGAACTCACCGCACAAAGCGGCCATGCCGGGCGCATCGATCAGGTGTCCGCTTTTGGCACTAAGCAGACTTAGCGAGATGTTTATTGATGCCGGCGATCACGGCTGCAGCGCAGTCCGGCGATCTGAGCATCGGCGGCATCATCTCCCAGGTGATCGCCGGCGGCGCGGGTGGCGCCATCCTCACCGCGATCATTGGCGCAATAAAAAACAAAGTTGCCGCCTGACGGGCAGTTCTAGCTGGCAAGGTTGCGTTCCTGCTTGAAGACGGAATGATGTCCGCTCTCGGCACTCAGCGGACATGCCAATAGTCGCGCTTGATGACTGCTATCGGGGGCAAAGCGAACATTGGGCCGACATCGCCGAATGTCCGTT
>DASWAK010000076.1:0-1720 GCA_036391175.1 Pseudolabrys sp. | reverse complement strand
TTTCGGGATACCCCTGACATTGCGGCCCGTCGAGGCGGAACGGCAAAGTCCGTGAATGACCCCAAGCTGCCGTCAGTCCACGTTGTTGGTTCGGTTTTTAGCTTCTTCAGGCAAACGAGTGGGTGCTTTGGGCCAATTTTGACTTTTCGGCTTCTTGGATTGTTGCCGCTGTGGGCATGTGGGCAACGCGCTTGCGTTGTCCACATGTCCACAGCGATGAAGTCAAGCCGGGTATTTGTGATGGAGCCTTGGGGCGGCGATAGCACTCGACAGCGCGCATCGCGCACGATGGCTCAGAGTCCCGGCAGCCACTACAGGGCTGGCAGCATGCAAGTGAGAACCTTGAGGCAGAGATATTCTTCGTCGCGCAACCCGTAGGCTCGTCGCTGGAAAACGCGAATTTTGTTGTTGAGGCCTTCGACGAAGCCGAGCGAAACCTTGTTTTCCGGCTTGCAGTAGGCGGCGATGCCGTCCCAGTGACGATCGATCAGGTCGGCGAAGCGCTCGTAGGGTCCGAGGCGTTGCCATTTAAGGCCAGCCCGCCAGTTCTCGAAGAAACGCCGCGCCCAACCCTCTCGCCCATAGTCCCAGAGCTGGCCGAATGCCTCCTTGAGGACGTAGGCAGTGTTGAGGCGCTTGTTGGCGGCGAGCAAAATCTCGAGCGAGCGTTTGCCCTCCAGGGTGAGATTGTCGTGCCGTGACAGCAGATTGTACTTCTGGCCCTTGATGAAGCGCCGATCCTTGCCGTTGAGACGGGCGTATTCAGCCTTGCGCACCTTATCGAGCGCCTCGCCGAGATGGCGCATGATGTGGAACTTGTCGAATAGGATCGCGGCTTGTGGCGCTTTATCCTTCGTGACGTTGCAGAACGGTTTCCACATGTCCATCACGGCGAGCTCGATTTTGCCGCTCTTTTTAGCGCCCAGCCAGTCGTAGAACTGCGCCATGCTGGCCTCGGAACGGTCCGTGCCGCCAAACCAGATCGGCCGCTTGCGATCCAAGTCGCTGACCACGATGCGATAGCTGTGGCCCTTGCGGATCGAGATCTCGTCAATGCCCACCACTCGCGGACCCGGCATGCCGGCTCGCTTGAGCTGGGCCTGCATGTATTGCTTCTCCAGCGCCTTGACCGTGTCCCAGTCGAGCTTGAGCTCTTTGGCAACATCGCGGATCGATGCCTGCCGGCAGCGGCGCCCGACATAGAAGGCAAAGCGTTTGGTGAACCGCGCGTTGTCTGCCAGAAAATCCAGCCGTTCGCGCTTCACGGTGCCACAGCGCCGGCATTCAACGCGCCGCACTTCGAGTTCCACAACAATCCGAAATCCGGCACTCGACAGGTCACGAATATGCCGCACCCGTCGGTCGTACCAGCCCGTCTGCACGTGCCCGCAGCACCCGCAGATGGTTTTTTTGAGCGCCGATCAAGGCGAACGATCCGAACATCCGGATCGCCAAACACGCCGCGCACGGTCGCTCTCGCCCGGAAACCGGCGAATGAATATCCATCCGACAGACGCCGCTGCCGCTTCCCCGATTTGGCCATGCCTCAGCATGCCAAAATCCAGCCTCCCCAAAAGCTCAAGAACGGCCCTATCCACAAGCGCTTCCGCCGTTATGATGCCCCAAAATCACCCACTCGATTCCCTGAAGACCCCTATTACTTTTCAGTTCAATTTCGGGAAAATCTCGAGATTGCTAGGTCGCTTTATCCTGATGATGA
>DASWAK010000075.1:0-1586 GCA_036391175.1 Pseudolabrys sp. | reverse complement strand
ATCTCATCGCCGGCATCCTGAACAGGAACGGACTGGTGACTGGCAATGGCAATCGCTGGACGCGCGAGCGCGTCACCTCGCTGCGCTCGCATCATCGCATTCCAGTCCATAAGCCTGCCCATGACGGGATCGAGCCGTGGCTGAACCTCAGCAAGGCCGCGCGGCTCCTCCACGTCGCCCCGAGAACCCTCAGGCTGGCAGCGGAGGCCGGTGACATCGAGGCGATCCATCCCCTACCCGAAGGTCCCTGGATCTTCAGCCGCGCCGTCCTCTCCGGTTCGACAGCACGCACCATCGCGGAGCGCGCGCGGCAGAACCCAAAGCACCCACGGGATCGCATCACGATCAGCAAAACCTGTTCTCTTCAATCACATAGACAGATGGGCGTTGTGATGCACAATTGTAGTGCCGCCGCCAGCTTTCGATGACAACCTTCGCCTCGGCACGTGAACGGAACCATTCTAGGCTCAGACACTCGTCGCGGAATTTGCCGTTGAAGCTCTCTACGACGCCATTCTGCCAAGGCTTGCCCGGTTCGATCAAGGCCGTGCCGATGCCCTGGGCGACGATCCAGGACAGCAGGGCCTTGGATACGAACTCCGGCCCGTTGTCGCTGCGCAGGAATGCCGGAGCCCCACGTTGGCTCACCAAGCGCGACAGCACATCGATGACGCGGGGCGAGCGGATGCGGCCATCGACATCAATCGCCAAGCCCTCCTTGGTAAACTCATCGGTGACGGTGAGGCACTTCAGCTGCTGGCCGTTGGCGCATTGGTCGAACACGAAGTCGTAGGACCAGACCTGGTTAGGTCCGCATGGCGCTTGTGGCCGCGGCAGAGCCGTTGTGACGCGCTTCCTCGGCCGCTTGCGCGGCAGCTGCAGGCCCGCTGCTCTCCACAGCCGGTAGGCCCGCCCGACACTCATCCGATGGCCGTCGCGGCCGAGAAAGATGCGGATGCGGCGGTAGCCATAGCGCGGATACTGCGCCGAAAGCTCTTTCATCCGCGCGATCGGGACCACGTCCTTGGTTGCCTTACGGCTACGGTAGCGCAGCGCCGATCGCGCGACCGAAAATAGCGTGCAGGCCCGCCGCACCGAGAGACCACGCTCTCGGCCATACGCAACTTGCCGCCGGCGAGCCGGCACGCTCACCAGTTTTTTGACGCAACTTCCTTCATCACCTCAATCTCGAGGTCACGCTCGGCGACCAGCTTCTTAAGGCGCGCATTCTCCATCTCGAGCTGCTTCAGGCGCCGCACGTCCCTCGCGTCAATGCCGCCGAAGCGCTTGCGCCATGTATAGATCGTCTGATCGCTGATGCCGTGCCGCTTGGCAACGACGGCCACCGGCTCACGGTCCGCTCCCCGAATGATCGCCACCATCTGCTCTTCCGAAAAACGCCCTTTGCGCATCGCTCCCTCCGAATCGGGAGCCAGTCTCTCACGTAATCGATGGTCCGAAATATCGGGGCCAGGTCATGGTTGACAGGAGACCTTCGCTGTTCACCTTGCGCTCAGATTTTGGCGATAGGGCGTCGAGACGACAATGTCAGCCTTGGCCTTCGCAGACCCTTCAGAAAGGTCTTA
>DASWAK010000074.1:0-6097 GCA_036391175.1 Pseudolabrys sp. | reverse complement strand
AGACACGAGCTACAACGCGACAAGAAAAGTTTACAACGCCATGATCGACCGGAAGCCGCGGCTGATTGTGCGTTGCGCTGATGTTGCAGATGTCATTGCCGCAGTAAAATTTAGCCGTGAGCATAAGCTCCCCGTATCCGTTCGCGGTGGTGGTCACAATGCAGCTGGCTCGGGGGTTTGCGATGATGGTCTTGTCATCGACCTGTCACCAATAAAATATGTCCGCGTAGACCCGAAGAAGCGCACCGTGCTGGTAGGAGGTGGAGCGCTGTGGGGAGATGTAGACCACGTCGCGCACGCATTCGGTCTTGCAGTCCCAGCAGGCATTATTTCAACGACCGGCGTTGGCGGCCTCACGCTCGGCGGCGGGATCGGCCATCTAACGCGGCAATGCGGCCTCACCATTGACAATCTACTGGCTGTGGACATGGTTCTCGCCGACGGGCGTTTTGTCACAGCAAATGCCAAGGATAACTCCGATCTCTTTTGGGCGGTGCGCGGCGGCGGAGGCAATTTCGGCATCGTTACGTCTTTTCTCTTCAAGGCCCATCCCATTCACACAAACTATGCGGGGCCAATGCTGTGGCCGATGGAAGACGCGCCGGAAATCTTGCGTTGGTATCGCGGTGTTATAGCTAAGGCACCTAATGCCCTGAACGGATTTTTCGCGTTCCTTACTGTGCCCCCGGGTCCACCGTTCCCCGAACACCTGCACAACAAAAAAATGTGTGGCATCGTGTGGTGTTATACTGGACCGCTTAAGCAGGCGGAGCGGGTGTTCAAGCCAATCCGGAAATTTAAGACGCCAGCGCTCGATTTGGTTGGCCCCATTCCGCACCTGGCGCTGCAAGGCATGTTTGATGCGCTCTATCCGCCGGGGCATCAATGGTACTGGAAGGCTGATTTTGTACGCCAGCTAAGTGATGAAGCAATTGCGCTGCACGTAAAACACGGCGCAATACTACCGACCATGCAATCAACGATGCACCTTTATCCGATCAACGGCAAAGCAGCTTCCGTCAAGAACAACGCAACGCCCTGGTCGTACCGTGACGCAACGTGGGCCGGAGTCATAGTTGGTGTAGACCCAAACCCTGCAAACAAGGAACGAATCTCGAGCTGGGCGAGGGACTATTGGACTGCCTTGCACCCCTATTCGGCAGGAGGCGCTTACGTCAATTTCATGATGGACGAAGGTGAGGACAGGGTGCGCGCGACATACGGAAAGCACTACAATCGGCTGGCCAAGATCAAGAAGCGCTACGACCCTACTAACTTGTTCCGCGTAAATCAGAACATTACGCCCGCGAAATGAGCGCACTGCTTTTGGCACTTAGCGTACATTCCTGAGCCATCCATCAATGTCCGCTTTTGGGGGCAAAGCGGACATCACGGACATGGCGGAATGTCTGCTTTCGACCCAAAGCGGACATCCACTGACTTCTTATTTGCCGTCGTTCCAAATATCGGCGGCTAGTTTCCATTCGCCCTGGACCCTCTCCCACGCCACAAGATATTTGCCTGAAACTTCCTTCGGTGACGGCCCCTTGGTCGTCAAGCTAAAGGTCCCGATCTCACGTGCTGCGGAAGGACTCAACCGCTTTACTTCGAGGGTGGTGACTTTCGGGTTGCTTACTTGCTCCGCCATGCCTTTCCACATTCTGCCGATCGCAGCTCTGCCTCTCACCATCGCCGAGCCGGGCGGAAATGCGATCGCGTCAACGGTGTAGAGCTGGGCCACCCCTTCAAAATCGCCTTTGTTGAACAATTCCGCCCATTTTGCATTCACTGCTTCAATCTTGGCTTTCTGAGCGACCGCCGGCGCGATGAGTGCGATCATGAACGCAAACACCAGTGCAATCCTGCGCATGATAAACTCCATACATTCAATTCAGGTATTTGTATCACAGTCCGCTCTAATGTCCGTTATTGGGGTGAAAGCGGACATGGAAATTCATGAGCTATAGGTCCGCTTATGACCCAAAGCGGACGTTTCAAGCCTATCGCGCTTATGCCGCCCCGACCGCCGCCCGATTAGTGGCTTCGCGCCAGCCGATGAAGCGCTCGGGCGGAATCGCCCGACGACCGGTGACACGCTCAAGGGCGAGGCGGATATCCGCCATGCTGCCGGCCTTGAGGGCGGCGTCTACGAAAAGCTGCTCAAGCACATCCTGCTGGGCGTGGCTGCCGCCGAGTCGGTACATGCCGCCGATGGCCGGACGCATCAGGGCGACGGCCTCGACATGGCGTCCCGCGGCGTGCGCGAGCTGGGCCTCGGCGATCGGCAGCACGTAATCGCGCACGATACGAGGGACGGTGCCGCGGCCATTGGCGAAGGCGCGCATAGCCTCGATCATGCGCTCCGCAGCGGTGGTGCGGCCGGTGGCGGTCAGCGCCATCAGCCAGTGCGGCAGAGTGAAAGCGGAGAGGCAGTCGCCGATCCGCGCCTCAGCCTTGTCGGCCAGTTCTTCCCAGCGGTTGCCGACATCGACGCCGAGGCGCTGGAGACGGAAGAGCATGGACGCGGCGTTTTGCACGTCAATGTAGACATCCGGCGCGGCGACCGTGAGCGGCGCGGCGAGGTTGCGGAAGCGGGTATCGTAGAGTTCGAGCACGCCGGCAGTGTCGCCGTATTCAAGCTTGAATAGCGCGCAGTGCCACCAGAGATGGTGTTGCAAGTTGTGGCTGCCCTCCCAGTTGGGCGCGAGCGTTGTGAGCCACTCGATGCCTTCGCTGCGGCGGCCCTGCATCTCCATCACATGGGCGTCGGCGTGCGCGGCCCAGAGATCGCCGGGGTCGAGCTCGATGGCGCGGCGCCCGGATGGCTCGGCGGCGAGATAGTTCCCGGCCTCCTCATGAGCGAAGGAGTGGCACGCGAGTATCGATGCATAGCCTGGGATGTCCTCCGACCAGGCCGGGATCACGCGCTCGACGGAGGAAACCATGTCCTGCGGGCGGCCGAGCCAGAAATTGGCGAAATGGGCGAGACGGAAGGCGACCACATCAAGCGGATGAGTGCGCAAAATTGATTCCCACAAGGCGATGGTACGATCGAGCTCGCCCTCGGCCCAGGCAGTCAGGGCGGCGATGTGGGCGCGTTCGCGCGGGGTGACGCCGGCGGCAAGCGACTGCGCCTTGCGCGCCGCCTCGACGGCGGCCGGAACGGTGGCCTGCTTATAGGCCATCATGGCAAAATAGCCTTGCATGCAATGAGCAAGCGCGAAGTCCGGATCGGCTTCAAGCAGGGCGGTGAGACGGGCAGGCGTATCGGCTCGCTGGGTGAGGTAGCCGACGATGAGATGGTCGAAGGCCGCGGCAGCCTTGGCGCTGGGGGTCGAGATGGGAAGGCCGCGGGCATCGAGATGCATGGCGTTGTTCCTAGCCGACATTGCCCCTAACGCGACCCATTCGAGCATCTTGGATGATGCTAATTGAAAGCTCTCACGCGGTGGTCACCCTAGCCGAAACCTTGCTCTAACCGTGAGTATGATGGGTTAAAATTCATGATGCGAGGCTATTTGTCCGCTTCTGGCACTTAGCGGACATCCGATTGACGTCAGCCAATGTCGCTGCGCCCTGTGGCCAGAGACCAAGATATTAAAGGGCGTTCTGCACAACCCCTATGTTCGGCGAAAACACCCGTCAGTATTCTATTTTCGATTGCCAATCTCTGGGGGAAACGGCGATGAAAAAGTCATGTTTGGTAATGACAGCGATTTTCGCATCGGTGCTCGCGGTCAATTCAAGTTCGCTGATGGCGCAAACTGCGGATGTAAGTGCAAAAAACTGAAGAGGAACTAGCGAAGGAGAACGCTGCGCTTCGCAAGCAGATCCGTCGCCTTGAGCTCGAAGTTCAGAACGCCAAGCTTCGTGACCGTGTTGACCGTCTGAACACGCAAATCGAAACTGCGGCCGCACCGACAAATGCCGAGATCGCCGCGCAACCGAAAGCGAACGTGAACACGAAAGTGTGGACCGGTTCCGCGGCTAAAATCAGTCCGGCAGCCGCAAACGCTTATGCGGCGGATTTGCCGGTCAAGGAGCCGCCGAAGGGCGTCGCAGTTGGGGCGTCCGGATTCTATACCTGGCTCGATGGATCGTATCAGCGGATCAACCTGCCGAACTACGGTCTCGGGTTTATGCATGCCGATATTGGCGCCGCGACAGTTTCCGGCCCCATCCACAGCTTCGATGCGCACGCCGCTGGTTACGGTATCGCAGGGGGCGTCGGCTATCTGTTGCCTTACGCACCGACGTCGCCATGGTTTGGCTCTGATATGCGGGTGGAGGTTGCCGGTTCCTACATTAATGCGACCGCCACCCAAACCGCCGGCGCGTCAATCACTGCCCCCGGTCCTGGATCGGATACCGGCGTCGTGCTTCTGAATGGTCAGGCCTCTACCCTGCTCGGTTGTTTGACACCTAGCATCTGTCAGACGAACGCTGCACTGCACACGGACTACTCAAGCTGGCAGGTTGGCGGCAGGCTTGCGAGCGATTACCGTTTCGGCCTCGTCACGCTGACACCCTCGCTTGGTCTGTTCGCCGGTAGTAGCAAAAACGATCAAACCTTTGCGGAGAGCTTGACGGTGCTTGGCGGCCCAATCACCCTCTTTTACAATGCCTCGACGGCGCTGCGCTGGACCGACCTTGGTGGGCGGCTTGGTCTGGATGGCAAACTGGCCGTTCATCCCTGGGTGACCCTCGGGCTCGGTGGTTGGGTCGGTTGGGCGGGTCGATGGACCGATTTCAACGGTACAGATCGCTGGAACAGCGCCACCCCGCCACCCGCGTTCGGAAGTTCGGTTACCGCGAGCGACACCACGACGGCATTCCTCGCCAACCTGGAGGCGAGTGTCACCGTCACGCCGACCCCTCACTGGACAGGGCGGGCATTTGTCGGCCTCAACTACGACGACAGCGTCCCGGGGATCTCGACGCCAACGGCGTCGGGGCAGGCTTTCGCCCCGACTTCGGTAACTCGAGCGGGAATAGTCTACGCGAAAGAGACGAGCTGGTACGCTGGCGGCGGCGTAGCCTACAGGTTCTATTGATTGGTACGGCTCGGGTTCATCAAAAACACGCAACGGCAGATAAAACCCCGGGCAATGTCCCGGGGTTTTCTTTTTGGCGAGAGCCAATCTCTCGAATGTCCGCTATTGGCCTTAGCGGACATCCGATTGACGTCAGCCAATGTCTGCTTTCGGGGGTAAAGCGGACATGCCCTTTTGCACCGCACATGTCTGCTTTTGACCCAAAGCGGACATTGTTGGGCGCCTCTCGGAAAACGACCCAAAGCGGACAATTATAATGCTAGCCTCGCGAGCGATTACGGACGGCGGGTGATAGTAATGTTGGCAACGGACAAGGTATTCGCTGGCTCGATTCCGGAAAACTACGACCGCTATATGGTGCCGTTGATTTTCGAGCCGTTCGCCACAGATCTTGCACTACGAGCCGCGTCCTTGTCGCCAAGCGCCGTTTTGGAAACCGCCGCGGGCACCGGGGTTGTCACCCGCGCATTGGCGCCAAAACTGTCCCCCGGCGCAAGCTATGTCGTAACCGACCTCAACCAGCCGATGCTCGACTACGCCGCTTCGCGACAAGCTCCCGACAGTCGCATCAAATGGCGCCAAGCTGATGCTCTGGCGCTACCGTTTGAAAATGCAGCCTTCGATCTCGTTTGTTGCCAGTTCGGCGCGATGTTCTTTCCCGACCGCACATCAGGCTACCGCGAAGCAAGGCGAGTTTTGAAGCCCGGAGGACATTTTTTATTCAACGTATGGGATCGCATCGAGGAGAATGTATTTGCGGATGATGTGACGAATGCTCTCGCAAAGATTTTTCCGAACGATCCGCCGCGCTTTCTGGCACGCACGCCGCACGGTTACCACGATACGGCCCTGATCCGTAGCGAGCTGGAGGAGGCAGGTTTTTCCCGTGTGGTTATCGAGACGACAGCCGAACAAAGCCGCGCATCCTCACCGCGTCTTCCGGCAGTTGCTTATTGTCAGGGAACTCTTCTTCGCAACGAAATCGAGGCCTGAGCCGCGGGAAAACTGGAAGCTGCAACCGACTATGCCGCATCCGCGATTGC
>DASWAK010000073.1:0-12854 GCA_036391175.1 Pseudolabrys sp. | reverse complement strand
TCGAGAAAAACTGCGAGATGAAGACAGCCTGATACCGGGCGCCCATCCACCAGCACGGTGCAGCAGCCGCACAGGCCCTGCCCGCAACTTTCGCGTGCGCCGAACAAGGCGAATTGCGTTTGCAGCATCTCGACGACGTTGTGGTGCGGCTTCACATCGGCCGCGACCAGCCGGCCATTCAGCATGAAATTGATCGTTGTCGCCGCTGCGCTCATCTCACGCGTCCCCAAGCGGCTTGTTGTCTTTGGCGCGTAGCGCGCGGAACACCGCCTCCGCAGTCAACGGCAATTCGGTGAGGCGCACGCCGACGGCGTCGTCAATGGCATTGGCGATCGCCGGCGACACGCCAAAAGTCGCGAGTTCACCGACGCCCTTGGCGCCGAACGGGCCGTTGCTCTGGTAGGTGTCGACCACCTCGTTCTCCATCACCGGTGGCACATCGTGAATGCCTGGAATCTTGTAGTCGGCGAGAGAGGCATTGGTGACCTGGCCACCGTCGATATGCATCTTTTCGAACATGCTGAAGCCGAGCTGCATCAAGGATGCGCCCGACAATTGGGTCTCGACGATCTTCGGATTGATCGGCTTGCCGACGTCAGCAACGTTGATGAGGCGGGTAATGCGCACATGGCCGGTCTCGGTATCCACTTCGATTTCGACGCCGCTGCCAGCCACCATCCAGAACGGAGTTGCGTTGGTGGTGAGTCCATTGGCGTCGGGCGGGATGTAGTCCGGCTTGTAGATGCCAGTGCCGACAATGTTGCCCGCCTGCATGCCATATTTCTTCCGGAACAGATCGGCGAGCGGCGCATTGCTGCCTTCCGGCTCGCCCAGTTCGCGCCGCAAATCGCCGATCTTGGCGCGCGCCTCCTCGGCGGCGAGCCGAACGGCGTGACCCATGTGGAACAGCGAACGCGAGCCAAGCGTGCCCATGTCGTACGGCGTTACATCGGTATCGCGCGGCACGATCCGCACCGACTTGGCCGGCATGTTGAGCACCTCTCCGACCATCTGCGCCATCGCCGTGTCGGAGCCCTGCCCCATGTCAACAGTACCGCAATACAGCGTGGCGCTGCCGTCGGCTGCGACATTCACGATCGCCACCGAGGTTGTCGGCGAGATCACCGCCTTGAATGCGACCGCAAACCCACGGCCGCGCCGAACCACGCCCTTGCCGCGATCAAACGGCTGCTTCCAGTTGAGCCGCTCGGCGATGCGGTCGAGCACTTTCTCGATAGCGGTGTCCTTCAGGATTGTGCCCGTCGCCTGCGGCCGGCCGTCGCGCAGCAAATTCTGCTTGCGGAATTCGAGCGGGTCGCGCTTGAGCGCGCGCGCGATCATGTCGGTGTGGCTTTCGTAAGCCCACACGAGCTGTGGAACGCCGAAGCCGCGTAGTGCGCCGGCCGGCGTCAGGTTCGTATAGAGCGCGTAGGAATCGATCGAAACATTATCGATGTCGTATGGGCCCGAAGCGGTGAAGCCGGATTTCTGCGTCACGCGCGGGCCGACATCGGCATAGGCGCCGCCGTTCCACCATACCTCACATTTGCGAGCGATGATGCGGCCGTCCTTGTCGAGGCCGCTTTTGATGCGGAACGTGCTCGGGTGTTTCGTGATGGTGTAAAAGTGCTCTTCCATCGTATGCGCAATCTTCACCGGCCGGCGCGCCAGCATCGACATCGCGGTCGCTAATGCCTCTAATTTGATGTAAAGCTTGCCGCCATAACCGCCGCCCAAGTATGGCACTTTGATGCGCACTCGGTTCTCCGGCCAGCTGAGCAGACGCGCGATCTCTGTGCGGACAAACGACGGCCCTTGTGCCGATGAATAGATGGTGATGCCGTTGTCACGGTAATCCGCGATCGAGGCGTGCGGTTCAAGTGGCAGGTGCAGTACTTTCTGGGTGCGGAACGTGTGCTCGAACACATGCGCCGCCGCTGCAAAAGCCTTGTCGACATCGCCGCGCCGCAACCTGAAATCGAGGGCGATATTGGTGCCCTTGCGGCCCTTGAGATGTTTGAGGTCGGCGAAGGTGCCGGCCGGCTTTAACTCATCGTGCACAAGCGTCTTGTTTTCGGCCGCCTCAACCTCGTCGAAAACTGCCGGCAGTTCCTCGTATTCCGCCACAATCTGCTGCGCGGCCTGATCGGCAACATGTGGGTCGCTGGCAAGTACAACCGCGACCGGCTCGCCAACAAAATGGACCTTGCCAATGGCCAGGATCGGCTGGTCGTGGAAGGCCGGCCCGTAATACGGATCAGGGATGACTTTCCGCACGTCGTCACTGGTATAGACCGCATAGACGCCGGGCACCTTGCGGGCGGCGGCCGTGTCGATCGACTTGATCCGGCCATGCGCGACCGTGCTGCGGAAGATTTTTGCATGCAGCATGCCGGGCAATTGCATCAGATGCGTGTATTCGGCGCGGCCGGTCACCTTGTCGCGCCCTTCAAGCCGCGGCAGCGAGCGGCCGATCTGTCCGCCGGATACAGTCGCCGTGGTCATCAGTGGGGCACTCCGTTTGTCTGCATGGCTAAGCGCACCGCGCGCGCCACGTAGACCCGCAGCAGTTCGCGCTTATAGGAGGCCGAGCCGCGCAGGTCGGCAATGATGTCGGCCTCGTCTACGGCGGTGTCCGCCATCTTTTTAAGCGTCTTGTCGTCGGCACCGACGTCGGTGAGCGCTGCTTCCGCGGCTTTCAGGCGCGTGGCTTTGGCGGTTGCTGCGCTGACCACAATGCGGGCAGACTTGGTGGTCGCGCCTTCGGTATGCAGCGCGACGGCAACGCCGAGCGACGGCCAGTCGTCGGCGGAGCCGGAGGTGATTTTGAAGTAGACCGCGCGGACTTCATCTTGTGCCGGGATGCGCAATTGAGTGATCAGTTCATTCTTGGCGAGTGCCGTTTCGTAATAACCGGTAAAAAGGTCCTCGACCGCTATCGTACGCTCACCCGCGGGACCAACGACCGCGATGGTGGCGCCAAGCGCGATCAGGACCGGCGGTAAATCCATGTGGGGGTCTGCATGAGCAAGCGCGCCGCCGACTGTGGCGACATTACGCACCCGCACATTCGATAGCCGTCGCATGGTGCGTATGATCACGGGCGCGACCCGAGCAACCGCGGGCGAATGTTCAAGAGCGCTGAGCGGCGCCATCGCGCCGATGGTTAGCTCTCCCGCCGGCGCCGCGGCAATGCGGGTGAATGCGTCGCCCAGTTTGCGCAAGCTGACCAGACGCCTGGGCCGGAATACACCGGCCTTCATCATGAGCATCAGCGCCGTGCCGCCGGCGATCGGCCGCACCTCAGGGTCGTCCGGATCGATCAGCGCAATGGCTTCCTTGAGAGAGCCCGGCTCCAAAAACTCAAAAGCGATCATGGCGGCGTTCCAGGCTGCTCTCCGGCGAAGGCAGCGGCCAGCCGTGCGGAGAACTGCTTTTCCATTTCTCTGGCCTTCGCCTTGAGCACAGGTTGACCCATGCTACCGAGTTTTCCGGTCAACGTCGCGTCGATCGAATAGCGAATGACCGTCCCACCGTCGGCATCAAAAAGCCGCGTCGTCGCGGTTGCGGTCAGCCGGCCCACCATACCCATCGGTGTGCCTTCGACCTTTGCCTCGATCTCCTCGGGCGGCGTTACGCGGCTCATTTGCACTGCGACTTTGAAGTTGAACCGCATGTAGGCAATGCGGGTTTCCAACACCGCGTCGTAATGGGTAGCGTCGATCGCCTTGAGATCACGCACACCCTCGATGCAAGACGCAAAAAACGGCGCGTCGCTGAGCGCTTTGAAGACCGCCTCTCGCGGTGCAACAACCGTGATTTCACCGACAAAATTCAAAACACAGTTTCTTTGGCGCTCGAGATCGGATCGTCGCGACGAATTACTTCTAGTCTACCAAGTTCGCCACGTCCGGCGACAACCTTTCAATAGCTTGGTCGGGCTGCGCCATGAACGCTTACTTTTTAAGGCTAGAGAACGGGCGCCGAACGAAGGTGGCGGAGGCAGAGAAATTGCAAAACAAATTCTTCCCCCGCAATCCAGCGTAGCTGCCCTGAATTTAAACGAGATATCATCAGCTTGGCTGCTGCTGACAAACTTTGCCAGAACTTCGCCAGGCGGTAGCGCCACACTTCCGCTTTGTGTGGTCATTCCGTATCGACGCGGCGTACATATATATGGGGCAGGTCGGGGGTGGAGTGTCTGTCTGTGCTTATCAACCGCCTCATCGCGCCGATGACCGCCGCCACCATCGCGGTGCTCATGTTTGGGCAAGTCGCCCACGCAGACCTTCTGATCCAAGTCAACAAGTCCGCCCAGCGCATGACTGTAACGGTCAACGGCAAGCAGCTTTACGACTGGCCGGTGTCGACCGGGGGTCGCGACTACGACACACCGAGCGGCACCTTCAAGCCATTCCGCATGGACATCGACCACCACAGCGATGAGTGGGACAATGCGCCAATGCCTTATTCGATATTTTTTACCAAGACTGGCGACGCCGTGCACGGCACCTATGAGCAGCGTAATCTCGGCCGTGCGGTCTCGCACGGCTGCGTTCGGCTGTCGGTGAGGAACGCCTCCACGCTATGGGAACTGGTGAAGCGGGAGAAGATGGCCAACACCACCGTGGTGCTGAGCGGCGCGATCCCTGGTGCCGACCCGCCCGCGGTGGCGCGCTCCCAACCGCTGCCGCTGGCCGCAGATGATCCACGCTACCGTGCGCTGCCACCGCAGGATGAACGGAGCTACGCCACCGATCGGCCGCCGCCGTTCCCATTCTTCATGTTCGGGCGCTAGCGGCTAGAGGTCCGCTTCGTTCGCAATAGCGGACGGAAGCGGAAATATGCTTTCAGGATCCGTTTCGACACGAAAACGACTGTCAGTCATTTGTCCCAAAACAATTTCCAAGCCAGCTGCCCCTTCCCATAAGCTCCTTGTTCAGCGCCCGCTCGGTCGAATCGCACCAACGATGCGCGGAGTAATGCGCAATGATCGCGTGTTTGGAATTCACAGCCTGAGCCAGGAACGCAATCATAGGTTCAAATAGACGTTTGATCGCTCCAGCGCCCAGTGAGACAAATTGAATGTACATGATATCACCTGCAGTCTCGTTCGTTTCAGGCGGCCGCGCGCGTCTTGAGACTGCTTTCAATTTTTGATTTGCCTCGATATTTTGCCACGCAATGAGCTGTGATGAGCAGAAGGATTTCCTTCTGATGCGTCATCGGGAGCATGTGGCCGGCATTGTCGATCGTCCGCAGCTTCACGTCGGGTAGCGTACGAGCGAGATGGAAACAGATTCGGCGCACCGGGAAAGGCGAAAGCCCGCCGGACATGATCAGAGTCGGCACGGCCAGACCGACCAGATTGTCCAGGCGCGTGGGATCGTTGAGCGTGGCCCAGAAATCGAGCGTTACCTTGTTGATCCGGGTCGCAAGCGCGATGCGTTGGGAATTTGGCAGGACATCCCATGCTCCCTCGCCGTTCCAATAATTGACAAAGTGGCGCATCGCTCCGAGGTAATCACCACAGTTCACCGCGTCCGCGACTGTTGCTGCAACTTCGGAAATTTGCCTGAGCGCGCGCTCATCCTCGTCATCCCCATCGCGCAGCAAGTGGAATGCGGCCGGTTCAATAAGAGTCAAACTCTTGACATGTTGCGGGTACCGTAATGCCAGCTGCAGCGCAACGGCGCCACCAAATGAATGGGCGACGATGTGCGCCGGCTTTTTAAGCTTATCGACAAGAGCGCCAACAAGGTCAGCCTCAATAGCCAGGTTGAACGTGCCATTGCCTGGCCAGTGCGTCGTACCGCCATAACCGCAGAGGTCCGGAGCGAGCACTTGGAAGTTTGCGCGAAGAGCTTCGGCCAGCTCCGCCCACTGCCGACTCGAACCGCCCGTGCAATGCAAGAGCACGATCGGCTCGCCGGTGCCGATAACGAAGTATTTAAGATTGATATCTCCGACTTCGATGCTTGTTAAGCTCATGTCTTGCTCCCAATTCCGATCAGGCAGCTCGAAGGGACCTTGAAGATGCTTCAAGGCCATGCCTGATGTCCGAGACGATGTCGTCGATATGCTCGATACCTACCGACAAGCGCACGTAGCCATCTGAAACGCCGGTGGCCAGCTGCTCTTCGGCCGTCAGTTGCGAATGCGTCGTCGTGGCTGGATGGATCGCAAGACTCCGGACATCGCCAATATTGGCGACATGATAGTGAAGCTGCAAAGCATCGATAAACCTGCGCCCGGCTTCCTTGCCGCCAGCGAGTTCGAACCCGACGAGGCCGCCGAAATGGCCATTCAGGTACCGGTCTGCGCGCGCGCGATGAACGCCCTGCTGCAACGAGGGGTAAATAATTCGCGTCACTTCTCTTCGCTTGAGCAGAAAATCGACTACAGCTTGTGCATTTTTGCAGTGCTGCTTCATGCGTAACACAAGCGTCTCGAGACCTTGAATGATGAGGAAGGCATTAAACGGCGAAAGCGCGGCACCGATGTCGCGAAGGAGCGTGACGCGGGCCTTGATCGCATAGGCAATGGGGCCGAGCGTTTTGACCGCTTCCGTCCAAACCGCTCCGTGGTAGCTGGGATCAGGGGTATTCAGCGCTGGTTGTCGCTCGGGGTGCGACGCCCAGTCGAAATTACCGCCGTCAACAATCAGGCCGCCGATCGAGTTTCCATGCCCGCCGAGATATTTCGTGGTGGAATACACGACGATCGCGGCACCGTGCTCGAGCGGCCTTACAAGGACCGGCGCCGCCGTATTGTCAACGATGAGCGGAATGCCGAGTGGCCGGCCTATAGCCGCTACTTCGGCAATCGGGAAGACCGTCAGTTTCGGATTTGGGAGAGTTTCGGCATAGTAAGCGCGCGTCCTTTCATCAGTCGCACGCTGAAAATTTTGCGGGTCAACCGGGTCGACAAAACGAACCTCGATTCCTTGATCTTTGAGGGTATGAGCAAATAGATTCCACGTCCCCCCATAAAGATCAGTCGAACTCACAATGTTGTCGCCTGCACGGGCAAGATTCTGAATCGCAAAGGCGGAGGCTGCTTGACCAGATGCAAGCGCCAATGCAGCAACACCGCCTTCAAGTGCGGCAACACGTTTTTCTAGCACATCATTGGTGGGATTCATGATGCGCGTATAAATGTTGCCCAATTCTTTCAGCGCAAAAAGATTGGTCGCGTGCTCGGTATCGCGAAATTGGTAAGACGTCGTTTGATAAATTGGCACAGCGACCGCGCCGGTTGAAGGATCTGCGCGCCAACCGGCGTGAAGAGCAATAGTTTCAGCGTGACGTGAGTGTGTAGACATCTGTCGATTTCCCAAATGAAGGTGCCGCGTTTCGTCCGCCTTCTCACTGGAGGTGGCTGGTCTATAGCGGCAGGCCAGCCCGCAGTCCTTTAGCTACCCTTGATTTTTCCTTGAGGACTGCTCGATTCTCTTAGGTGTGGCCTATAGTGCGAGGGATAGGACATTAACGGGCCCCGCATATCTGCTTTGAGCCACAAGCGGATATTCGACCGCTCGGCCGCGATGTCCGCTGTTACCCGTGCAGCTTGTGCGCTTTCTGCCAATTGGCGACATCACACTGGGGGCGGTATGACCGCTCACAAGACGTAGCTGGCCTCGGCCGAGTAGACCTTATTGATTTGATTTAACTCAATGCGTCGTCGTTGTTTTGCTCATTAAATAAAACCTAAGAATGGAGGGTTTTATGTCCATTCCAAAAATTGCAGGAATAATCGCGTTAGTTGGGTTTGTCGGTTTCGTGGCTTCGAGTCTGGTCCACGCGGGTCCAGGTGACCTCATATTTAATCTCGCGGCAGTTTGCCTGGTAATCGCCCCTCTCCTTTTCCTTGGCTCTTTCATTGTTGAGGCTTGCAGGGAAATCGCAAGTATTAAGCAACTCAGCTAGCGTTGCGTTGTTCAATGATGCGTAAGAAGCGGAAGAATAACGCTGCCGCATTGGCGGCTGGAAAGAAAAAAACCCTTAGCGGGTTTCGGAAAGACCGCCGCAGGCGGTCTTTCTGTTTCAGGACCATTTGTCTGCTTTACCCCCCAATAGTGGACAATTTAGTCGCTCTCGCACTTCCGCTCTGGGTCAAAAGCGAGACGTGATGCCAGCTAATAGCGATGTCCGCTCCTACCCCCGAAGATGACATGTCCGAATCGCGAAGTCTGCTCTTACCGAGGTGAGCAAGACAGTCCGCAGCAAAGTCTCTCCTTTTTTCGATTTGATCTCTGGACGCATCATGTAACTAGAAGACAGAGCGGACATGACAGCTCGTGCAGTTCTTGCGCTTTCGACCCGCCGAAAGTCTTTCGGGGAATAATTTGCCTTGTTGAGCTAGATCAATGCGGCGATGCGTAATTTCCGGAAACATTTTTTCAATGGAAAAATCCGTCTCCAACTCTGTTTGGAATCCTATCGGCACAGCTCCTGCACACGTCGAGCTAGAGCTATGCGTTTACGATGGTGGGGAATATCACGCATTGGCGTTTCCCTGCCGACGTAACGGTGTGGGCTGGTCTGATGTAGGCCGGAACAAGATGGTACCTATTCGACCTACCCATTGGCGACTATGGGAACACCGACGTAGATGGCAAGCACCTTGAGTTGACGGTCGTTTGTATTTGGCTGTTGGTACAAACTGGCGCGCGAGAGCGCCGATCAATAAAGGACGCTAATTTCTTTTCGGCGCGCTGCGCAGCACAACGTGGAAACAACGCAAGCTGTTACGGCCCTAGCTGCGCTAGCCCAGGACAATCGTCTCGATGTGTTTGGGCTTCTGGTTCGGGCCGGCCCGCAAGGCGTGTCTGCCGGCCATGTCGCCGAAGCGCTGGGGCTCGCCCCAAATACGCTAACGTTTTCATTTTGGCCGGCTGCGTCAGGCAGGACCGGTGACGATGGCGTGCGAGGAACGATCGATGATCTACGCCACTCGATACGGAGTCCCGTCGGTCGGCCTACAATACGGCGTCTTTGGCCGCCTTTACCGGCCGAGCCTTGATGACCTTCCGAGCCGGCTTCGCCTTAAATATTGTTGGCTCCTTTGTGAATGGATTGATGCCGCTCCGCTCCTTTGTTGCTGGCTTCTTAATAACAACGAATTTGGCAAATCCGGGCACGACAAAGGCTCCTGATTTATTGAGTTCCTTGTAGCCTATCGTGGCGAGCGACTCCATGACAGCTTTGACGTTCTTCCGCGTCATATCGTTCGGATGCTCCGCAGCAATTTTTTGAATGAGCTCCGACTTAGACATCAACTTGGTCATGCTCGTCTCCATGTTTTCGAATCATGCATGATTGAGTTAGCCCGAAGCTTGCGGTGAAGGGAACTCAGCAAATCGCTGCGATGCAGCAATTCAGGGGAAAAGTTGCCGATGACCTCGATTCCCATTTCTATTTCGTTTTTCGCTTACGACGCGGCTTCTTTTTTCGCGATAGCTTTTTCGCCAAGACGTCAACGCCGCGCCCGGAACGCGCCCATGCCTTTTCGTACAGATCAATATTGACAGGTTCGATCTTCGAAGATTTTGCCATTAGGCGCCTTGACCTTCAGGTTGGGTAGAACTGCTGGTTTGCTTTCCTGCAAATAGTCGTTTGTGGGTATATCGCTTCAGAATTTTTAGGCCTTTAATTCCAGCACCTTAGCTCAGGGATTGGCGGAGGGAGTGTCCGCCCCAAAACCAATATTCTCACGTAGAATCAGACTATTATAAATCCATTCTGTTTGTACCCCCAAATTTACCCGTGAAATGGGATTTTCGTGATCAGGGGCGGACGCCAGCGACTGGCACAGCGTCTTGGTTCGTCGCGTGGATCGCAAAGTCCGCTAGTACCCCGAAAGCGGACATCGCGCGCCATGCATGGCTTTTGTCGCGATCGCCGGGATAAAATCCTCGTTAATTTTTCGAACGGGTGCAATCCCCAGGGATTGATTATCGTCCATAGCCGCTTTAGTCCTCGGCTGGGGCGAAGGTCGAATAATAAAATAATGGAGGAAACCTTGCGCCTCGCACGCAAGCATGGGCCTGTCGTGCAACTTGTGCAGAATCTCGTGCGCAAACGAGATTTCTACGCCGGCGGCCTTATTATTATGTTCGGCTTGCTGATGGCCTTGAAGGGGCCAAGCTATCGCGTTGGCACCCTGATGCACATGGGCCCCGGATTCCTACCGACGGCGCTCGGCATCATCTTAATCTTCCTCGGGATCTTGATTGCCGGGACCGCGTTAACGGTGCCTGAAGGCGAGGATGAAAGCATCCTGCCTGAACATCCTGAGTGGCTGGGCTGGGCCTGCATTCTAACAGGACCGCTGTGCTTCATCTTGTTTGGGAGTTTCTTCGGGCTGATCCCGGGAATCTTTGCTTGCGTGTTCGTTTCCGCACTTGGTGACCGCACGGCGACCTGGAAAAGCTCCTTCGTGCTGGCGGCGGTCGTCACGGCATTTGGTGTCGGGTTGTTTTCGTATCTGCTGCAGGTCCCGATGCCACTGCTGGCGTGGAGGGGTCTGTGATCACGACCGCATTGACGGACCTCTGGTACGGGTTTGGGGTCGCGCTACAGCCGCATAATTTGATGTGGTGCTTTATCGGCGTGCTGGTCGGCAACATGGTCGGCGTACTGCCGGGAATGGGTCCGCTGGCGACGATTTCAATTCTGCTGCCGCTGACCTTCGGCATAAAGCCGGTGGGCGCGATCCTCATGCTCGCCGGCGTGATGTACGGAGCGCAATATGGGGGCGCCATCTGCTCGATTCTGCTCAATTTGCCCTGTCATCCGCCGCATGCAGTCACCTGCCTGGACGGTTTCCCAATGACCAAGCAGGGCAAGGGCGGCGTTGCATTAGGACTGACCGTGATGGCTTCGTTCGTCGGCGCCTCCTGGGGCATCACAGAAATGATTTTTCTGTCTCCAGTGCTGGTGCAAGTCGCGCTGCAATTCGGCCCCGCCGAAATCTGTTCGCTAATGCTGTTAGGGCTCTTGGCCGGTTCGACTCTAGCGCGCGGGTCGCCGCTTAAGGGTGTAGCAATGACGGTGCTGGGTCTGATGCTGGGTATTGTCGGAACGGATCTCGAGACCGGTGCCGAACGGTTCACATTCGGCTTTACTCATCTCGATGACGG
Source organism: Pseudolabrys sp. (assembly GCA_036391175.1). Lineage (GTDB taxonomy): Bacteria > Pseudomonadota > Alphaproteobacteria > Rhizobiales > Xanthobacteraceae > Pseudolabrys. The sequence goes on along the minus strand of DASWAK010000073.1, from coordinate 1,711 downwards.
TATTGAGTTAGTTGGGCTTGCGCTTGGCCTGTTCGGCATAGCCGAGTTCATGAACAGCATCAACCAAGTGGTATCGATTAACACGAAGTACACGAAGGTCCGCTTGCGCGATATGCGCCCGAGCAAGGCCGACATTAAGCAAGCGATTGCGCCGATGTTCCGCGGCACGATGGTTGGCAGCCTGTGCGCGCTCATACCGGGTACCGGCCCGACTATCGCGTCCTTCGTCGCCTATGCAACGGAGAAGAAAATTTCGAAACACCCAGAGAAATTCGGTACGGGATTAATCGAAGGTGTGATCTCGCCGGAGGCTTCGACTCATTCATCAGTTCAGGGCGATTTCATTCCCACCATGAGCCTCGGCATTCCAGGCGATGCGGTGATGGCCCTTTTGCTCGGGGCGCTGATGATCCAGGGCATCGTGCCCGGCCCGCAGCTGATAAAGGAGCATCCGGATATCTTCTGGGGCCTGGTCGCTAGCTTCTGGATTGGCAATATCATTCTCGTTCTGCTGAACGTGCCGCTGATCGGGATCTGGGTGAAACTGCTAACGATCCCCTACAAATACCTCTATCCAAGTGCGTTGTTCTTTGTCTCTATCGGGGTCTATGCCGCCAATAACGATATGTTCCAGGTAGGCGAAACGGTCGTAATCGGCATTCTTGGGTACGTGTTGCTGCGGCTCGGCTTCCATCCGGCACCGATTCTGCTCGGCTTCGTGCTCGGACCACGCTTCGAGGAGAACTTCCGCCGCGCCATGTTGATTTCGCGTGGCGATATCGGAGTGTTCGTGGAGCGACCGATCAGCGCAGTTTTCATCGCCCTGTGCGTGCTATTGATCGCAACTCAGATCTACGTGCGTATCCGCGGCAACAAGAATGTGATAGCGCCTGCAACTGCGTTTGAAGTCGCAGAATAGACCGTCGTCGTGCTCTGCGATGATGCGATGCCCCATGTCGCCTAAAGAAAAATCAAGACTTCCTCAAGGGCGTATCAAGCGCAATTGAATAGCGATGTCCGCTATTGGCACTCAGCGGACATCGATGATCTGCGGGCGAATGTCTGCTATTGGAGGCAAAGCGGACAGCCCCCCAGAAAGATTATTTCAGTAGTTGATGACGAGTCCGAGCTTCTTGATCACCGCCTGCCATTTGCCTTCTTCGCGCTGGATATTCTGCATGTATTCCGCTGGCGTGCTGGCGATTGGATCGCCGCCGGCATCAAGTAGGCGCTTCTTCATGTCTTCTGAGGTCACTATGTTGCGCAACTCCTTGTTCAGCCGCTCGATGATCGGCTGTGGCGTGCCCGCCGGCGCGACTAGACCGTAATACTGGACAATCTCAAGACCCGGCAGCCCGAATTCGGCAATGGTCGGAACATCGGGGATTGCCGCCATACGCGAAGGCGACCCAACGGCAATTGCGCGCAGCGTGCCGGCCTGGATATTGCCAATCGCCGGCGGAAGCGTGTTGAAGGCGAGCATGACGTGGCCACCCACGAGATCATTGGTAAGCGGCCCGGTCCCTTTATAGGTGACGATCGTTATATTGGCACCTGTCAGTGCCTTAAATTGTTCGGCGCCGAAATAATTCAATGTCGGTGCCGGTGGCGTGCCGACCGTGAGCTTCTCGCCATCCTTCTTCGCAAGCGCTATCACCTCAGCCAGCGACTTTGCTGGAACCGATGGATTGGACATGATCACGATCGGAAC
>DASWAK010000072.1:0-20890 GCA_036391175.1 Pseudolabrys sp. | reverse complement strand
CGCCGGCGAGTTCGACATCAGCTCGCTGATCGCGCGCCATAACAATCTTCAATTCCTCGAGCTCGGCCGCTCCTGTGTGCTCGGCCCCTACCGCAATAAGCGTACTGTCGAACTTCTCTGGCATGGCATCCATTCGTACTTCTTCCAGAACCATTGTGATGTGATGTTTGGATGCGCGAGCCTCGACGGCACCGATCCCAAGCGTCTCGCGTTGCCCCTCTCGTTCCTGCATCACTATGCGCCGGCGCCCGATCCGTGGCGTGCGCGGGCATTGCCTGAGCACTACGTCGAGATGAACCGGATATCAAAGGAAGCAATCGATCCCAGGGAGGCGCTGCGCGTGCTGCCACCGCTGATCAAGGGTTACCTGCGGCTCGGCGCGTATATCGGCGATGGGGCAGTAATCGATCATGAGTTTGGCACCACCGATGTGCTGATCGTGCTTCCAGTGTCGGCGATCAAGAAACGCTATTTCGAGCATTTCGATCTCAGTCGCCGCGCTGCGTGATTACAGTCGTCGCAACGAGACGTTCTCGACCAAGTGGCTTTCACTTTTTTTCAGTATGAGATCGGCTCGCTGCCGCGTCGGCAGAATGTTTTCGTGCAGATTGACCAGGTTAATACGCGACCAGATTGACGACGCGGTTCCAGTCGCTTCCTCGTCCGACAAATTTGAATAGCGATGAAAGTACGACTTCGGATCGCGAAAGGCCGTGCCGCGCAAGGTTAAGAACCGGTCCACATACCAGGACTTGAGCACGTCCTCGTCGGCATCGAGATACACCGAGAAATCGAAAAAGTCCGAGACGAACGGAATCGCCTTGCCATCCTTCGGCAGGCGGCCGGTCTGCAGCACGTTCAAACCTTCCACGATCAGCAGATCCGGTCGGTTGATTTCGACCCACTGGTTCGGCATCACATCGTAGATCAGGTGCGAATAAATCGGTGCCCGTGCTGGCCGACGGCCGGCCTTCACGTCGGATAGAAAGCGCAACAGTGCCGGCAGATCGTAGCTTTCAGGAAAACCCTTTTTCTCCATCAGGCCTTCGCGCTCGAGCACGACATTGGGATAGAGAAAGCCGTCGGTAGTGATGAGATCGACCTTCGGCACGTTCGGCCAGCGCGCCAACAAGGCTTGCAGCACGCGCGCGGTGGTTGACTTTCCGACTGCGACTGAGCCCGCGACACCGATGATGTAGGGCATCTTCACGTCGGTGGTGCCGAGGAATCGCTCCTGGGCGCGGAACAGCCTTTGGGTTGCCGCCACATACATCGACAGCAGTCGGGACAGCGGCAGATAAATTTCCTCGACTTCCTTTATGTCGAGCCGGTCGTGCAGCGAACGCAGGCGCGTGACCTCTTCCGAGGTCAGCGTCATTGGCGTGTCCTCGCGCAACGCCGCCCATTCCGCACGCGAGAACGTACGGTAAGGCGACAGGTTTTCTTCGGTGCGCTGTTCCATGGTGCAATCAGCTACGTAGACGCGAGGCCTTTTCCTCGTGCCCGGTTTGCGCGGTGCGTTTTTCGAGCACCTCCTCGACTTCAGCCAGCGTGACGCCGCGCGCTTCCAGCAGCACTAGCAAATGATAAAGAAGATCGGCCGTTTCCGCGATCAGCCGACCCTTGTCTTCTTGCACCGCCGCCAGACCGGTTTCGATGGCCTCTTCACCCAGCTTCTTGGCGCAATGTGCGACACCCTTGTCGATGAGCGCGCGGGTGTAAGATTCCGCCGCGCTCGCCTTGGCGCGCTCGTTTACCCGCTTTTCCAGATCGGCCAAGGTGAATTTGTTCATGGACGCCTCTTTGGGCGGCTCAATAGCACTGTTGGGTCTAAGGATCGAGCCGCATCGGCAAGCCCGCTTTCGCCATATAGGCCTTGGCCTCGCGGACACTGTGCTCGCCGAAATGAAAGATCGAGGCCGCCAGCACCGCGGTGGCGTGACCGTCTCGGATACCCTCGATCATGTGATCCAGCGTGCCTGCCCCACCTGAGGCGATGACCGGCACGGTGATCGCATCCGCGATCGCCCGGGTGAGCGGAATATCATAGCCTTTCCTGGTGCCGTCACGATCCATCGAGGTTAATAGGATTTCTCCAGCCCCCAATGCGACAACTTCCCTGGCATAAGCAATGGCATCGAGCCCGGTCAGGTTGCGGCCGCCGTGGGTGAAGATTTCCCATCGATCCTGTTCGCCCGGCTTCGATACTTTCTTGGCGTCGATCGCCACCACTACGCACTGATCGCCGAATTTCTCCGCTGCTTCTTTCACGAAAGCACGCCTGTTAACCGCCGCAGTGTTAATCGACACCTTGTCGGCCCCGCAGGAAAGCAACTTTCGGATGTCCTCCACTGTGCGCACCCCGCCACCCACCGTAAGCGGCATGAAGCAGGCTTCCGCCGTGCGTGTAACCACGTCGTAGATCGTGTCACGGTTTTCATGGCTCGCAGTGATATCAAGGAAGCAGAGTTCGTCGGCGCCAGCCGCGTCATACGCAATGGCAGCCTCCACCGGATCACCGGCGTCGCGCAGATTGACGAAATTAATGCCCTTTACTACGCGGCCATCTTTCACGTCGAGGCAAGGAATGACACGGACTTTGAGCATCAGGCGGCTGTCCTCGCGGCGCGGATTAGTTTGAGCGCCTCTGCAGGCTCAAGTCGACCATCATAAAGCGCGCGGCCCGCAATGGCGCCGGCAAGTTTTTTCGCACGCGGCTCCAGCAACCGCTTGATGTCCTCAATCGAGGCAAGGCCCCCGGAGGCGATGACCGGAATGGAAATCGCGTCGGCAAGCGCAATGGTTGCGTCGAAATTGAGACCCTGCAGCATGCCGTCGCGCGCAATGTCAGTATAGACGATCGCCGCCACTCCAACATCCTCGAAGCGCCGGGCTATTTCGAGCGCCGACAATTCCGAACTTTCCGCCCAACCCTTGACCGCGACTTTGCCGTCGCGCGCATCGAGTCCCACCGCGACGCGGCCGGGGTAGTCGCGCGCTGCCTGTTTGACGAAGGGCGGATCGCACACTGCGGCAGTGCCGATGATAACGCGTGTAACGCCCTTCTCCAGCCATCTTTCGACAGTTGCGGTATCGCGCACACCACCGCCGAGCTGCACCGGAATTTTCACCGTTTCGAGAATGCGATCGACCGCAGCGGCATTCATCGGCTTGCCGGCAAAGGCGCCGTCGAGGTCGACAATGTGCAAATATTCGAAGCCCTGTTGCTCGAAGATGCGCGCCTGTGCAGCCGGATCGCGATGAAAAACTGTCGCGCGCGTCATGTCTCCCTGCTCCAGCCGAACGGTAAGGCCTTCCTTGAGATCGATAGCGGGGAACAGGATCACGGCTGCCATTTCAAAAAATTCGCAATAAGTGCGAGACCCAGCCGCTGGCTCTTTTCGGGGTGGAACTGCGTGCCAACCATGTTGTCGCGGCCAACGATGGCGGTGAGCGGCCCGCCGTAATCGGCCTGCGCGACCAGGTCGCCGCGCTGCGATGGTTTAAGTTCGTACGAGTGCACGAAATAGGCGTGCAGGCCGTTGGCGCCCGTCGGGATGCCCTCCAGCAGCGGGTGCGGCTTGATCACGTTCAAGGTATTCCAGCCCATGTGCGGGATCTTTAAATCCGGATTAGACGGCGCGATGCGATCGACCTCGCCGGCAATCCAGCCCAAACCCCGCGTGACCTGATATTCACGTCCGCGCTCTGCCAACAATTGCATGCCGACGCAGATGCCGAAGAACGGCCTGCCCTTCTTGCGGACACTTTGCTCTAGTGCATCGACCATGCCCGCAATTTCGTCGAGCCCATGCCGGCAATCGGCAAATGCGCCGACACCGGGCAGCACAATGCGGTCAGCGCGTGATACCGCATCGGGATCGCTGGTGACCACAATTGGCTGCTCGTGTCCGCTGTCGCGCGCGGCGCGCTCGAAAGCCTTGGCCGCCGAATGCAGATTGCCGGAGCCATAGTCGACGATGGCGACGCTCACCGCTGAGCTCCCGGCTCGGGGAATAAGCCGATAACGTCGGACGGCGACAGGGGCCCACGCCGTACCGGCGTCGAATATCTTGACTCATGCGAAGCCGGCGGAATGGCCGAAGCATTAGCGGCATGCTTGCTCCATTCGGCAAAGAAGCGCCGCTCGGCCAGTTCGGCATTCTCACCAATGACGAAACCGAGCGTAGTCCAGCCGCAGCGCGCCAGGGTCCAGCGCCAGACGCTGGATGCCTCGAAGCCGACCAGTAAGGCGACCAACAACCCGACCAGAAATTGTGTATTGGCTGATGCGCGTAGCAGAGCGAGCCCCACGCCTATCAACCCATAGCCGACAGCATAGATGACAAAAGCCAGCCACAGGCGGTGCAACAGTAGCCATAACGGCGCCAGCAAGAAGGCCCAGACATGAAAGCCGTCGCGTACGAACAGAAAGCGCTCGGGAGCGCTCTTTGTCTCGCCTTGACGCGGCGGCGGTGCGTGTACGGTGTAAGTGGGCATTCTTTTACTCTACCAACATCATCCCGTCGTTTCGCCCAGGATGACGGCAACAATTCGGTCAGCCGCCCAGCGAGCCTTTCGTAGATGGCACTTCATCCTTGGCGCGCGGATCGATCGCCACGGCCGCCCGCAACGCGCGCGCCAAGCCTTTAAAGCACGACTCGGCAATATGATGATCGTTACTGCCGTACAGCGTCTCGGCATGCAACGTGATGCCGGAATTCATGACGAAAGCCTGAAACCATTCCTGCACCAGCTCGGTGTCGAACTCACCGACTTTGTCGCGCACGAATTCGGCCTTGAACACCAGAAAGGGCCGGCCGGAAATGTCGACGGCGACGCGCGTCAACGCCTCGTCCATCGGTACGTGCACGTCGGCGTAACGCGCAATGCCCTTCATGTCGCCGAGTGCCTGTTTCACCGCCTGACCGAGCGCAATGCCGACATCCTCCGTGGTGTGGTGATGATCGATGTGCAGATCGCCCGTTGCTTTGACCGTGATGTCGATGCGCGAATGACGCGCAAGCAGGTCGAGCATATGGTCGAGAAAGCCGATGCCGGTCGCAACCGATGCGCGGCCTGCCCCATCGAGATCGACTTGAACCTCGACGTCGGTTTCCTTGGTCTTGCGCTTTACGGTGGCCTTGCGCATGCAAATATCCTTTATTCGCGCGCCTTTTATCAGGGGTTCGCCAGATTCGCCACAGCCGTTGCGAATGGTTTGCAAATGCGCTGTGCCATGCCTAGATGACGGCGATCGCGGGGCTTTAAGCGCATGTCATCAACCGAAACTCCCTCCTGGCACGGCACTACGATCCTCACCATCCGCAAAGGCGGTAGCGTCGTCATTGGTGGCGACGGCCAGGTGACGATCGGCCAGACCATCGTGAAATCCAATGCCAAGAAGGTGCGCCGCCTGGGCAAAGGCGACGTGATCGGTGGCTTTGCCGGCGCGACCGCCGACGCCTTTACCCTATTCGAGCGGCTGGAAGGCAAGCTTGAGCAGTATCCGGGCCAACTTACCCGCGCTGCGGTCGAGCTCGCCAAGGACTGGCGCACCGACCGCTATCTGCGCCGCCTCGAAGCCATGATGATCGTAGCTGACGCTAACGTCTCGTTGGTACTCACTGGCACGGGCGACGTGTTGGAACCGGAAAATGGCGTCATGGGCATCGGCTCAGGCGGCAACTACGCCCTCGCCTCCGCGCGGGCGCTGCTCGACGGGCCACTCGATGCCGAAGCCATCGTCCGCAAGTCGCTCGATATCGCTGCCGAGATTTGCGTGTTCACCAACCGCAACGTCACCATTGAGAGTTTGAAGGCATGACAGCGCGCCCCGGACGTGGCGCAGCACGCAGCGCAGCGAAGTGGTGCGCCGCTGATCCGAGGCCGTCGCAAATTCTGAGTTTGTAACGATCCCGAGGCCAAATGACCGACTTCTCCCCCCGCGAAATCGTTTCCGAGCTTGACCGCTTCATTATCGGCCAGAACGACGCCAAGCGCGCGGTTGCCATTGCGTTACGCAATCGCTGGCGGCGACTGCAGCTCGACGAGAAACTACGCGAGGAAGTTCTGCCGAAAAATATCCTGATGATCGGTCCGACTGGCGTCGGCAAGACGGAGATTTCCCGGCGCCTCGCCAAGCTTGCGGGCGCACCGTTCCTCAAGGTCGAAGCAACCAAATTCACCGAGGTTGGCTATGTTGGGCGCGATGTCGAACAGATCGTTCGCGATCTGGTCGAGATTGGTATTACGCTCGTTCGCGAGAGGAAGCGCAAGGACGTGCAGGCGCGCGCCGAGCAATCAGCGGAAGAACGCGTGCTCAATGCTCTCGTTGGCCCGGGGGCAAGCCCGGCGACGCGTGAAAGCTTTCGCAAAAAGCTGCGCGATGGCGAACTCAACGATAAGGAAATCGAGATCGAGGTGCAGGCTGGCGGCGCCAGCATGCCGATGTTTGAAATTCCCGGCATGCCAGGTGCGCAGATGGGCGCTATTAATATCGGCGACATTTTTGGAAAGCTGGGTGGGGGCCGTACCAAAACGCGGCGCGTTACGGTGAAAGAATCGCACGATATTCTGGTCAATGAGGAATCCGACAAGTTGCTCGACAATGAACAGCTCGTACAGGAGTCGATACGCGCGGTCGAGCAGAACGGCATCGTCTTCCTCGACGAGATTGACAAGATCGCCGGCCGCGACGGCTTGCGCGGCGCCGATGTATCTCGCGAAGGCGTTCAGCGCGATCTGTTACCGCTGATCGAAGGCACCACCGTCAACACCAAGCACGGTCCGGTAAAGACAGATCACATCCTCTTCATCGCTTCCGGCGCGTTTCACCTCTCCAAGCCGTCGGATCTGCTGCCCGAGTTACAGGGCCGCCTGCCGATCCGCGTTGAACTCAAGGCGCTTACCCGCGATGATTTCCGCCGCATCCTGACCGAGCCGGAAGCCTCATTGATCAAGCAATACGTGGCGCTGATGGGCACCGAGGGCGTGACCCTTGAATTCAGCAAGGATGCGATCGACGCCATCGCCGACATCGCAGTGGCGGTGAATTCCTCGATCGAGAATATCGGAGCACGCCGCCTGCAGACGGTTATGGAGCGCGTTCTCGACGAAGTATCATTTGCAGCTCCCGACCGGTCAGGTGAGACGGTCAAAATCGACGCCGCTTATGTGCAGAAACACATCGGCGACCTCGCCAAGAACGCGGACTTGAGCCGGTTCATTCTATAGATCGACCCCAGCCGTTTACTGGTCCCGTTTCCGTCGTATACGAACGTAAAGCGCCCCTTCGCCACCATGGGTAACGTGCGCGTCCTCGAAACCGATGACCAGCGCGCGGAATTCCGGGAGCCCCAGCCACTGCGGCACCTGTCGCTTCAGGACTCCCCGCGGCCCTTCACTCGCACGCGCGCCTTTGCCGGTAATAATCAACACGAGCCGCGCGCCACGAGAACTTGCTGTACGCAGGAAACGCAACAGTGTTGCGTGGGCCTCACTTTGCGTCAGCCCGTGCAGATCGAGGCGACCGTCGATTTTTTCCTTGCCGCGCGCGACGCGCTGTTTCATGCGGCCGCCTAGTGGTGCAAGCGGCGGCAGTTTCTTTTCTGTCGGTACAGGCGTATTCCGCGACAGTTTCGCAGTATGCGCCGTCGGCCGCACCGAGCTGGCCGTCCGCGCGCCCTCGTCCTCGTCAGGAACTGTGGATTCTCGTAGCGGCGCAATAGATTTGATGACTGTCGTCCACAGCACACGTTCTTCCGAAGAAAGAACGCGGCGCCGTTTGCCGTCGCCGGACTTCATTGTTTCAGGGGCGCGGTTTAGGCAATGGCGCTGGCACGTTCGCCGTTGTTGCAATGATTGCACGCGCAGCTGCGGTAACGGTCATCGGTCGCGGTTTCGGTAGCGGGATATCCGTCGCCGCCGCTACTGCGGCGCCGCTTACAGCCACGCTCTGCGGGGCCAACATTACGAATTGTCCGTACTGCTTGATGCGGCCGGCGATGTGGCTGATTTCCTCGCCGTGGCCGAAATAAATATCGGCACGCGCCGGCCCGACAATTGCCGAGCCTGTATCCTGCGCAAATAGCAAGCGGCGGAATTTGGTTTCCGGTTTTTCGCTGTCGATAGGAAGGTCGGTATCAATCCAGATCGGCGTACCATAGACATGGATGCGCTTGTCCACCGCCAGTGAACGTCCGGGCGTGAGCGGCACACCTTGCGCGCCGATGCATTCGTCATGCACGCCTAACGCGGTTTCCTGAAAGAACACAAATGAACGGTTTTTGCGGCGCAACGCTTTACCTTCTTCCGGGTTGGCCTCCATAAACTCGCGGATCTTGTCCATCGACATTTCTTCCTTGGAGACGATGCCGCGATCGATCAGAAATTTGCCGACCGGCGTATAGGGCTGGCCATTGCTCGCTATATAGTTGAGGCGCAACAACTTGCCGCTATCGAGCTTGACGCGGGTAGAACCTTGAATCTGAGCGAAGAAAGCATCGATCGGATTCTTGACGTAGCAAATCTCCAATTCCTTGCCGGCCAATGCGCCGTCCTCGATCTTGGTGCGATCGAGATTCGGAAACACTTTGCTCTGACGCCTCTTCACCGTCTCGGCCGGCGCGGCGTAGACCGGCACGGTGTATTCATCACTTGGGAAGCGGGAGCCATCCACCTCGGTTTCGTAGTAGCCGGTGAAGAACCCTTCAGTCTGACCAGCCGGCATGACCCGTACCGGTTTGAAATTGTCCTCGAAGAATGCCCGTGCATGGTCGCGGTCTAGCTGACCGGCTACCGCCGCACGCTCGCAAACCTTGAAGAGTGCGCCGAAACCCGGCCGCGCCGAACGCATCGCCTTGGTAGCGTTGAGTATGACGCCACAGCTTTTCAAAAACGTGGCGAAGGCAGCGGCGTGGTCGTCGTCCTTCCAACCATCGAGCGTGGCAAATGAAAGCGTTTCCACCTTCGCATTGCGAAGACTCATGCCCCCGGCCGCCAACACCGGCGTGCTTACGGCAGCCATGAACCAAAGCCCAAAACCCAATATAGAGAAAGAAGGAAAATTGGGCTCTGGCATACGCTCATTGCCCCGCTTCGGTGGCGAGGAGTTTCCAATTTGGATCACGCGAAGTTACATCGCGGCCGAATGTCCATACATCGGTGATGTCGGTCACCCGCTCCGCATTGCCGTCGATCACATTACCGTCTTTGTCGCGCGTCACAGATACCAGTTTTGACTGGAAACGCACCGTCACCTGCGCGCTGCGTCCGCGAAGTTCGGCGGCAGTAATGTCCGCGTTGTCGATGGACACAAAGCGACTCTCCACCGTTTCACCGCGCTTTTCACGTTCGCTGATGGCGCCCTCGAAACCATCATAAACTTCGCGGGCGAGCAAATTTTTCAACGTGCGGCGGTCACCGTCCGCGTAAGCATTGACGATCATTTCATAGGCCGCGCGCGCACCGGTAACGAAATGTTTGGCATCGAAATTGGTGTCGGCACCCGCGATCGCATCGAGGCCACTTGCGATTGTCGAGCCCGGCTCGGCGATGCCCTTCCAGCGTTCTGGAGACGCCTCGACCGGCTCAGCCGGCTTGGGCGCAGTTGTCTCTGCGCTGCGATTGGGCAAAGCGACAATTTTTTCTGCGGCAGGCCGCACCGGCTCGCGTGCAGAATAAGGATCATAAGGCGGGCGCTCCCGGCCGGTGCGCTGGCCAAGCACGCTTCGCAATCGCAGGAAGATGAAGACCGCGAGTGCCAAGAAAATGATGGTGTAGATATCGAACACGTCTCGCATGCTTTCGGCTACCGTAGCGGCACGTCGGCCAGATCAGCGTTTTGGCCCGTCGTCGGCAAGACTACCGCGCGGCCAGCTTCGCCGCTATTGCATCCGCCGGTGGCCACGCCAATCCTTAGGGCCGGGCCTCGCGCCAGAATCTCGGCGCAATTCAGGTCTCTCGATCGAACCTTAGACGATCAGGACGCCGAGGCCAACATCAGCCAAGCAGAGAAACCGGTGATCAATGTGGCAAAATTGGCATTATTGGCGGTATTGGCTCTGCCAATTCTGGAACTTGCCGTGTTCATCGCGGTGGCTGCGATAGTTGGCTTTGGCTGGGCATTGAGCCTCGTGCTCGCTGGTTCGCTCACAGTCTGCGTATCCTGCGCCACCTCGGCAGTGCTCATAATCACGCGCATGCGGGTTGTTACAAGCAGATAATCGTGGCGGCCAAGTCATATTCGCCGGGATTTTGTTGCTAGTACCGGGATTTATCAATGATATCGTGGCTCTAATTCTGCTTATCGCGCCCCTCCGCTGGGCCCTGAGCGCTTTTGGAGGGGCGTCGCGCCTGCCCGCAATGGTGGCGTGCTCGATCTCGCGCCCGAACAATGGCATCAGGTACCCGATCCCTTATTACCCGACTGGCGCAAAGACGAACGCGATCGCTGAACGCACACGATCCTGAATAGTGCGGGCCGGTTTCGGAAAAGATCGTGCCGACGCAAAACAATACCGTCCTTGTTCCCTTCCTGACCCTATGTTAGCCAACCGCCGCGCAATTCAGTGCGGGGCGCGAGGGAGTGTTCATGACGACGACTAACGGCGGCCAGACACCGACCGCGGCGCAGGACATGCAACCGCAACTCACTGTGGTGTCCCAGTATATCAAGGACTTTTCATTCGAGAACCCGAACGCGCCGCAATCGCTCACCAGCCGCCAGGAACAGCCGCAGATCAGTATCCAGATTAATGTCGGCGCCACTCCGCTGTCGGAGACCGATATCGAGGTCGTGATCAAGCTCGAAGGCAAGGCGGAAACCGGCAGTACTTTACTATTCCGCTTTGAATTGGAATTTGCGGGCGTGTTTCGCATCCGCAATGTCCCGCAAGAGAGTCTGAACCCGGTGGTCTTAATCGAATGCCCGCGGCTCCTCTTTCCGTTCGCGCGTGAGATCATTGCCACCGCCGTCCGTAATGGCGGTTTTCCACCTCTTCTGCTTGATCCGGTGGATTTTGTCGGCCTCTATCGCCAGAAGATGGCGCAGCAGCAGCCGGCACCCGCACCCGCCGCGCGCAGTTGAAACCCTCAGCCCTCGGGGCGATAGTCACGCCACAACGCGTTCTCGCCGAGTCCCGCCACGAAGTCGCGGTGTGCCGCAAGTTCGGCTTCACTCAGCCGCGGCGCCAGTTGCTCAGGCCGCACGCGCATTACGATTACGCCATCGGCTCCACTCGCCGGCTGCTTACCGCTCTCGGAAAGACCAAGTTGCGCCTGGCGCGCGCCAATCAATTCGACATAGACCTCGGCCAGGATCTCGGCATCAAGTAGCGCGCCATGCTTGGTACGGAGTGAATTGTCGATGCCGTATCGGGCGCACAGATCGTCGAGCCGATTGGGGCCTGCGGGATACTTGCGGCGCGCCAACAACAGCGTGTCGACCAGCCGCTCACGTGCAATCAACATACGTTCAGCGCGCTTGAGCTCGGCGCAGAGAAAGGCATGATCGAACCCGGCATTATGGATCACCAGAGGTGCATCCCCGATGAAGGCAAGGAACTCGTCGGCGATCTCGATGAAACGCTTTTGCTCCTTTAGAAACTCAGTGGAAAGCCCATGGATTGCGAAAGCTTCGGCCGGCACATCGCGTTCGGGATTAAGATAAGCATGGAAGGTCAATCCGGTCGGTATCCGGTTGAGTAACTCGATGCAGCCAAGCTCGACAAGACGGTGGCCTTGGCCCGGATCGAGCCCGGTGGTTTCGGTATCGAGAACAATTTCGCGCATATTTATTGCCCAGCGATAGAATCACCGTTGGCGTTTCGGCATTGTAACGACGCGCGCAAGAATATCACGTACTTGTGCACGCGCAGCATCGAAGCCTTTCGAAGTATCCACCACGAAATCTGCCATCGCGCGCTTGTCCGCGTCCGGCATCTGTTTGGCCAAAACGGCGGCGAATTTCTGTTCAGTCATTCCGGGCCGCTCGAATGCACGGGCGCGCTGCACATCGGGCGGGGACGAGACCACGACGACTGCGTCGCAGCGTTTGTCGCCGCCGGTCTCAAAGAGGAGCGGAATGTCGAGAACTGCGACAGTCGCGCCTTTGCGTTCCGCCTCGGTGAGAAAACGCTCCTCGGCGTTGCGCACGAGCGGATGCACAATTGCTTCAAGTTTTTTGATCGCGTCAGTATCGCCAAGTACCTGCTGGGCAAGTTTATCGCGATTCACCTTGCCGCCGCCGGTAGTGCCTGGAAAAGCCGCCTCGATCAGCGGCGTCGCTTCGCTCTCATACAGCTGATGTACGGCTGCGTCCGCATCGTGCACCGGCACGCCCTGTTCAGCGAACATTTTCGCCGTGGCGGATTTCCCCATGCCAAGCGAGCCGGTGAGACCGAGAATAAACATTGGCTAACCATCGACGAGCTTGCTTCGCCGCATGAAGGAAAGCAGCGGCAAAAGCGGCAGACCGAGAATAGTGAAATAGTCGCCCTCGATCCGCTCGAACAGGTGAATGCCGATGCCTTCGAGCTGATAACCGCCGACACTACTCATCGCAGCGTCTCCCGCCATGTCCAGGTAATCATTGAGGAACCGGTCGGAAAAATCGCGCATGGTCAGCCGCGCGGTATCGACACAGGCAAATATCGTCTCTTCGTCGCGCACCAAAGCAAGCGCTGAATGGAGCTCATGCGTCCGGCCACGCAATGCCCGCAGCTGCTCGGCGGCTTCGCCACGATCGGCCGGTTTGCTAAAACACTTTGCGCCACGTGCCAGGGTCTGGTCGGCGCCAAGGATCAAGCGTCCCGGCAACAAGGCTGCTACCGCATCCGCCTTGGCGCGCGCCAATTTGCGGGCTACGGCGGCCGCGTTGCTAGCGCCGGATTTGGCCTCTAAGGAGCGTTCATCGACCAGTGACGGCCTTATCTCGAAGCGCAAGCCCGCCGCTGCGAGGATTTTGCCGCGAATGTCGCTTCTGGATGCGAGCACCAGCGGCTGGGGGGCAAGCCAAAGTGTCATGCTTTACGCCACCGGATGCCGACGCCGCTCGCTCAATAACCGCATCACCGCGGCCGCAGTTTCCTCGATCGAGCGGCGAGTCACGTCGATCGTTGGCCAGTTATGCTTGACGCACAGCCGCCGCGAAAAGGAAACTTCCTCGGCTACCGCGGTCTTGTTGATATATTGATCGTCGTCACGATGGGCTTTGAGACCGAGCAACCGGTTCTCACGGATCTGCACGATACGCTCAGGGCTGGCATAAAGTCCGACCACCAGCGGCCGGGTGAGTTTTTCTACAGTTGCCGCCAATTGCACGCCTGGGACCAGCGGCACATTACCTGTCTTGACCCCTCGATTTGCGAGATAGATCGAGGTCGGCGTTTTTGACGTGCGCGAAACCCCAACCAAAACGACGTCGGCCTCTTCAAGACCTTCGACATGTTGGCCATCGTCGTGCAGCATGGTGAAATTGAGGGCGTCGATGCGCTGGAAATATTCTGCATTGAGCACGTGCTGAGCGCCGGCTCGATGAATGGTCTCAGCGCCGAGGTAAGATTGAAACAGCCGCAAGACTGGACCCAGAACCGACATGCAGGGCAAGCCGAGTTCGCGGCATTTTTTCTCCAGCGACTGGATTAGGTCCTCTTCGAGCAAGGTATAGAGGACCAGGCCAGGTGACTCCGAGATTTCTGCCAATGCATTGTCGAGTTGTTTCGTGGAGCGCACCATTGGATAGAGGTGTTCCACTGGCGACACACTGGCGTATTGCGCTGCGGCGGCACGGGCGACCGTAATCAGAGTTTCACCGGTAGCGTCGGACACCAAGTGTAAGTGGAAATAACCGGTCTCGGGCATCTGTATAACGGCCAGATAGCATGTGGATATTACGGGAGGAGGCCATGGCTTGACCTGACAAGCAAGCCATCATGGGTCATGGGTTCAACTTCTATCCACATTGCTGCCGTTGGGAGACTTGTTGGACGCCGATGAGTTGGAGTCACCGCAATGTGGATACTCGGCTGGGGACGAACGGGGATAGCCCCGCAAAAGCCCTGCAAAACCGGTACTTCTGCTGTGGATGATGTAAAGCTGGATTGGGGTCGATTTTGAATCAGCTTCATCGATCCGGTGGACAGAGTGTTGACCGGCAGGCATGAGTCCAATCAACGCTCCAATAGACACTACAGATTCTTAGAAGACTATTTAATGGAAGAAGCCGGATCGATGAGTGCCATGGGGAAAAAGCTGTTGCGGGTGCTCGCGGGAAAGCATGAAACAGTGCCCCCCATCTGGTTGATGCGGCAGGCAGGACGCTACCTTCCGGAGTATCGTGCAGTGCGGGAGAAGGCAGGTGGCTTTCTTAATCTTTGTTTTAATTCTGAGCTGGCGGCTGACGTGACCTTGCAGCCGGTGCGCCGCTTTGGTTTCGATGCAGCGATTTTGTTTTCCGATATTCTTGTGGTGCCGCTGGCGCTTGGACGAAAGGTTGAATTTCTGGTTGGCGAGGGTCCTAAACTCGAGCCGCTTGGGGATGCTTCGGGGCTTGCAATGCTGCGAGAGACGGCTGATCAGAACTTACTGGCGGCGGTCTATGAAACGGTTCGTCGAGTAAAAGATGCGCTGGATAACAAAACGGCACTGATCGGGTTTTGCGGAGCGCCGTGGACTGTCGCAACTTATATGGTTGCGGGCCAGGCAACTCCGGACCAGGCACCCGCGCGTCTATTTGCTCATCGGGATCCGGATGCCTTCAGTCAGCTAATTGACCGGCTGGTGCAGGCCTCAATCGAGTATTTGGTCGGCCAGCTCAAGGCTGGGGCAGAAGTTGTGCAGATCTTCGATACCTGGGCTGGCGTGTTGGGACCCGAGCAATTCGAGCGGTGGTGCATCGCGCCGACGCAAAAAATTGTCGAGGGCGTGCGTCATCGGATACCTAGTGCGCATATCATTGGTTTTCCACGCGGTGCAGGCGCAATGGCGCTGCCTTATGTGGAAATGACGGGCGTGAGCGCGATCGGAATTGATTGGACTTTCGAACGAGCGATCGCGCGCGACACACTGCAATCACGAGTCCCCGTGCAGGGCAATGTCGATCCGCTGGCATTGCTGGCTGGCGGTGTAGCGCTTGATCGTGAGGTGGACGACGTCATGAAAGAACTTGGCGACGGTCCACTGATCTTCAATCTCGGCCATGGCATCCTGCCGGAGACACCAATCGCCAACGTGGAGCGTATGCTCAAGCGCGTGCGTGGATGACGGCCATGTACCTCTGGCTCAAGGCTCTGCACATCATTGCAGTCATCGCCTGGATGGCCGGCATGCTCTATTTGCCGAGGTTGTTCGTCTATCACGCAACCGCAAAGGCAGGCTCTGCGCTGTCAGAAACTTTTAAGGTCATGGAACGCCGGCTACTCACCTTCATCATGTTGCCGGCAATGATCGTAACTTGGATCGTCGGTATCGCGCTGTTGCTGCAAGGCCAATGGCTTAGCGCCAGCTGGCTTCACGTCAAGTTGCTTGCTGTGGTCGCGATGACGATTCTTCACGGGCTATTTGCGCATTGGGTAAATGAATTTCGTTTCGACCGAAATCGGCATTCGCAAAAATTCTATCGTATTGTCAATGAGATACCGACAGTTTTGCTGATTGTCATTGTTGTGCTGGCGGCCGTGAAGCCGTTCTAAATTCATCCCCAGCACAGCACAGACGCGGCCCAGCCTCTTGCGCGAAACGGCGGTGCAACTTATCTTGCTGATATCCCACCCAACGCAGGCGGATGCAGTCGCGTTCCGGCTCCCAGGATTTGGGCCGGTCGCAGCATCGGGTTCCGGGCTTCTTTCCCAACTTCCTCGTTACCCTAGATCTGCGATCTCTCTCTCTCCTAAGTCACCGGCGCAATTCTTTTCATATTCAAGACTTCGCCGGTAACGATCCCAAGGACGTAAACCCCCAATGCGGGAAATGAAACTCCAGGACCTTAAGTCCAAGACCCCTGCCGAACTCGTCGCCTTCGCTGAAGAGCACCAGGTCGAAAACGCCAGCACCATGCGCAAGCAGGAGCTGATGTTCGCGATCCTCAAACAACTCGCGACCCAGGAAGTCGACATCATCGGCGAAGGCGTTGTCGAAGTACTTTCCGACGGATTCGGCTTTTTGCGCTCGCCGGAATCGAATTACCTGTCCGGCCCCGATGATATCTACGTCTCGCCCAGCCAGATCCGCCGTTTCGGTCTGCGCACCGGCGACACCGTCGAAGGCCATATCCGCTCGCCGAAAGAGGGCGAGCGCTACTTCGCGCTGCTCAAGGTCAACACGATCAATTTTGAGGATCCCGAGAAGGCGCGCCACAAGGTCAACTTCGATAACTTGACCCCGCTCTACCCCGATGAGCGGCTCAAGATGGAATACGAGGATCCGACGAAGAAGGACCTCTCAGCACGCGTCATCGATATCGTCGCGCCAATCGGTAAAGGCCAACGTGCGCTGATCGTTTCTCCGCCGCGCACCGGCAAGACCGTACTGCTGCAGAACATTGCGCATTCGATTACCGCCAATCATCCAGAAACTTACCTGATCGTGCTGCTGATCGACGAGCGGCCAGAGGAAGTCACTGACATGCAACGCTCCGTGAAGGGCGAGGTAATCTCTTCGACCTTCGACGAGCCGGCATCACGTCACGTACAAGTGGCGGAAATGGTGATCGAGAAAGCCAAACGGCTGGTTGAACACCAGCGTGACGTGGTGATCCTGCTCGACTCGATCACGCGCCTCGGCCGTGCCTACAATACTGTCGTCCCCTCCTCCGGCAAGGTACTCACGGGCGGTGTCGACGCCAACGCACTTCAGCGGCCAAAGCGTTTCTTCGGTGCCGCGCGCAATATCGAGGAAGGCGGTTCGCTCACCATCATCGCCACCGCGCTGATCGATACCGGCAGCCGCATGGACGAAGTGATTTTCGAAGAGTTCAAGGGCACCGGCAACTCGGAGCTCATCCTCGACCGCAAGGTAGCCGACAAGCGCACCTTCCCGGCAATCGATATCACCCGCTCCGGCACGCGCAAGGAAGAGCTGCTCACCGAGCCGGCTGTGCTCAAGAAGATGTATGTTCTGCGTCGCATCCTCAATCCGATGGGCACCATGGACGCCATCGACTTCCTGCTCGACAAGCTGCGTAATACGAAGAACAACGGCGAGTTCTTCGAATCGATGAATACGTAAAACGACAGATATCACTGCTACAGAAAAAGGCCGGACGTCGTGCCCGGCCTTTTCGTTGAGAGCGGCGTGACCGCTGGCGGCTGCTGGGTATAGACTTAACGCCCGAGAGGTAGGCAGCACCCGGGAGGGCTGGCATGAATCACAAACAGGTCTCGCGCCGCACCGTGCTCAAGGCCAGTGCTGCTCTTGGCGCGGCGACCGTTTTTGCGCAACCGCTCAAGGCCGAACCGCCGCCGCCGAGTGCCGTGACGCCAGCGCTGATCGAGGCCGCGAAAAAGGAAGGCAAGGCCAGCTTCTATACCGCGCTGGAGCTCAACACTTCGGAACGGCTGGCCCGCGCCTTCGAGGCGAAATATCCCGGTATTGCCATCCGGGTCGAACGCTCCGGCGCCGAGCGTATCTATCAGCGCATCATCCAGGAGCAATCGAGCCGTATTTACGCGGTCGACGTGGTGTGCAGCACCGATCCCTCGCATTTCCTCGACTGGACCGCCAGGGACAAGGATTGGGTCGAGCCTTATGTCACCGAGGATATGGCAAAGCATTTTCCGCAGGACCAACGCGATCCGAACGGCATGCACGCGACGCTCTGCGCCTGGCTCGAAGTCATCGGGTACAACACCAATTTGGTGAAGCCCGAAGACGCGCCCAAGAGCTATGCCGATCTGCTCAATCCGAAATGGCAAGGCAAGATCGTCAAAGGCCATCCTGGCTACAGCGGGGCGATCCTGACCAACACCTATCTGTGGGTGCGCGATCTCGGCTGGCCGTATCTGGAAAAGCTGGCGCAGCAGAAAGTCATGCAGGTGCAATCGGCCGCCGATCCGCCTAAGAAAATCGCCATCGGCGAGCGCGCAGTGATGGCTGATGGCAACGACTATAGTCTTGAAGTTGCAAAATTAAACAAACAGCCGGTCGAAGTGGTGCATCCTACGGAAGGCTCGCCAGTTATCCCAGTGCCGTCGGGTATTTTTCGCAATGCGCCCAATCCGAATGCGGCGCGGTTGTTTCAGAATTTCCTGTTCAGCGTGGATGCGCAGCAGATCTTCATCGACGTGTTTGCACACCGCTCGTTCCATGCGTTAGCCAAGGAGAAGCCTGGACGCGCACCGCTTTCGAGCTTTAAGTTGTTGCAGGCGGACCCAAAACTGGTGTTGGCGCAGAGCGACGAGATCAAGTTGCGCTACAGTAAGATTTTCGGGGTGTAAGTTGGTGGATTAGCGCCGCTACCCGTGAAACACCAGATGAGTAAGTACCGTGGAGTGCCGGCTCAGGGCTATTTCCGCAGCGCTGCGACGGCTTCCGTGATTGCGCCGGGACTACTCACTGGTAGTGAACACCGCTCACCAACACACACGAAGACCCCGCTCCCCGTTGTGGTCTTCAGTTTTTCCTGTGCGGGATGCGAGGCTGGCAAGTCGGAGGTGCTTGCGGCGCGCAGCACGATGCGGTCGAGGTAAGGCAACTTCAGTGCCGCGTGCACAAAATTGTCGGCGGCGTTGCCAGTGACTACGATCTCGGTGGCACGCAGGCGCAGGTCGAGCGCGTTAAGCAACGCGACGTGACCGAACAGATTGCGATCGGCCGCCGACAATATGCTCTCAATAAGTCGGTCAGCTTTTACCCGCCATTT
The DNA here is from genome assembly GCA_036391175.1 of Pseudolabrys sp. GTDB lineage: Bacteria > Pseudomonadota > Alphaproteobacteria > Rhizobiales > Xanthobacteraceae > Pseudolabrys. The sequence goes on along the minus strand of DASWAK010000072.1, from coordinate 2,031 downwards.
ATCGTCGCCCGCCAGAACCGCAAGTCGCACCAGATTCTGTGCAGCGACTGCATTGGGATTGGGTGTTGCATCGTCCTGCGTCGAATGCGGCCGCAATAACAAGTCAGTGGCATCATCGGCGGAAAGATAATAGCCCCCAGTATCAGCATCGGTGTAATGCGCGTCGAAAGCACTCTGCCAGGCGATGGCGCGTTCGACGTAGAAATGCTCACTGGTCGCCTCATAGAGCGCTAGCGCGGCGCGGATCATGGCGGCGAAATCCAATGCGAGGCCAGGGAACAGTAATTTCCCGTCCCGCCAGGAATGCCCCAGCCGGTCGCCTTTCGTCATCGATTGCGCGATGAAATCAAAGGCGCGCTTCGCCATTGCGAGCCAGTCCATTTCATCGAGGATGATTCCCGCATTGACCAGCGCCGCAATCATCAGACCATTCCAGTCGGCCAGCACTTTATCATCGAGGCCTGGCCGTATACGTCCGGCGCGTGCCTCCAGCAAGATCGCACGCAAGTTCGAGAGCCATGCCTCATCGGCTTCGCTGCGAGGCACCGTCTTGAGCTGGTTGAGAATATTGTGGCCCTCGAAGTTGCCTTCATCGGTAACATCATAGTGTTGCGCGAAGAATTCGCCGGCTTCCGGGCCGATCAGCTCGACGATCTCGTTTTTCGACCAGACGTAAAACTTGCCCTCTTGGCCTTCGGAATCGGCATCGAGCGAAGCACAAAAAGCCCCCTCGCCAGTGGTCATTTCGCGCTCGAGCCAGTCCACCGTCTCGCAGGCCCGCTGTGCGAATAGCGACTTGCCGCTGCGCTGCCAGGCGAGCGCCAGCAGTTCCAGCAATTGTGCGTTGTCGTAGAGCATCTTCTCGAAATGCGGCACCAGCCATTTGTCGTCCACCGAGTAGCGCGAGAAGCCGCCACCGAGGTGATCGTAAATGCCGCCCTGGCACATTCGTTCGAGCGAATGCTCGACCGTCTCGAAAAAACGAGGATCATCTGAACGCAAGCCGGCGCGCCACAGCATTTCAAGAATTGCTGGTTGCGGAAACTTGGGCGCGCCGCGCAAGCCGCCATTGATCTGGTCGAACATATTGCCGACCTGCATGGCGGCGGCGTCGAGCTCCTTCAGCCCGATCGTGACCTTGCCCGCTGGACGCGCTTTATCGGCTAGCCGTGACAACAGCGCTGTGCGGTTCTGTTCGATCCGATGTGGCTCCTCGCGAAAGAGCCGCGCCACCTCACGCAACACATCGACGAAGGCGGGCCGACCGAAGCGGGATTCTTTCGGGAAATACGTGCCGCCCCAAACAGGCTCGGCCTGTGGCGTGAGAAACATAGTCAGCGGCCAGCCGCCCTGCTCGCCCAGCAAATGCAGCGCATTCATGTAGATCTGGTCGATGTCCGGCCGCTCCTCACGATCGACTTTAATATTGACGAACAGTTCGTTCATCACCCGCGCCGTCGCTTCGTCTTCGAATGACTCGTGCGCCATCACGTGGCACCAATGGCACGCAGCGTAGCCGACCGAGAGCAGAATCGGCCGGTTCGACCGTTTTGCTTCGGCCAGGGCTTCCGGTCCCCAAGTCCACCAGTCGACCGGATTATACCTGTGCTGGAGGAGATACGGGCTGGTCGCCTGCGCCAGCCGATTTTCATTTGCGGCGTTGGAACTGGACATCGTCGCAGCCTAGCGCGGATTGCGCAATTCTCAGGGCAAAATCGCAAAGACGCGCGCCGGGAACCCAAGCCCTTTGCGCACTTTCGGCCAGGTGACGACGACCAGCGCGCCCTTCGGGGGCACTTTGTCGAGATTGGCCATGACTTCGATTTGATAATGGCCGTGCTGAAGGATGTAGGTTTCCGAATCCATTTTTTCGGTAGTGTCGGTATCCATGGCCTCGTGGCCGGTCGCGACCACGCCGCGCTGCTCGTATAGGAACTTGATTGTTTCGAATGCCCAGGCTGGAAACGGGGCGCGCTTGAATCGCTCCGGATTGCTGTTCCAGTCCTTGTACATGTCGGTGCGTAGCGCAAC
>DASWAK010000071.1:0-7526 GCA_036391175.1 Pseudolabrys sp. | reverse complement strand
CGTGCACATGCTCGAGTCCGCCGATGACATTATTCCCGCGGCACTGCACTTTCTCGGCCTGAATCCGAATTCGACCGATCCAAAGGAACTCGAAAAGGCTACCGAACTTCTGATGAAAATTCGGCCTTCAGTTCGAAAATTTCATTCCTCCGAGTATCTGAATGCATTGGCAGGCGGAGAAATCTGCCTGGTGGTCGGCTGGTCCGGCGATATCAAGCAATCGCAGAAGCGAGCGGTTGAAGCCAAGAATGGAGTCGAAATCGGTTATTCGATTCCGAAGGAAGGCGCGCAAATGTTCTTCGACAATCTCGCCATTCCGAGAGATGCGGGCCACGTCGCCGAGGCGCACGCCTTCATCGATTATCTGCTGCGGCCGGAGGTGGCGGCGAAAAACAGCAATCTGGTCGCCTATGCCAACGGTAATCTTGCGAGTCAGAAGTTCATCGATAAGGCAGTGATCGACGACAAGAGCGTCTATCCGGATGCAGACACGATGAGTCGACTCTATACTGTGAGCGCTCGTGATCAGAAATCGCAGCGCTTCGTGAATCGTCTATGGACGAAAATCAAGATTGGCCGCTGACGAGCTGCTAATGTTCGGGTCGCCAGCGGCGGTGCATCCACAACCATTGCTCAGGATGCTCTCGAATCCAGCCTTCGATCACGGAGGTGATGATCTGCATCGTGCCGGCGATGTCGATTTTGCCGGCAGCGTCGCGAGCCGGTTTGACTTCCTCAGTTAGTTCGGCGCGAAACCGATGATCCGGCAAGCGTACCGTACGGGTGCCATGGATCGGACAATCGAAATGGCGCGCGAGCCGAGCCAGCAGCGGATTTGCCATCGTGCGCCGGCCGAAGAAAGTCACCGGCACGCCGCGCACGTAATACTGATCGACCAGCATGCCAACATGCGTGCCGCGTTCGAGCGCCTCCGTGATCTTCATGGGCGCGTAGCGGTTGGTTGAGATCAGCTCGCCCATGCTGGCCGTGCGAGTCTCGGTGAGCCAGCGGTCGATACCGGCAATGTTTGGCCGCCGGTAGAGGACCGCGCTGTCGAGTTCGTATGTAGCGGCGCATATTGCCGGGAGCTCCCAATTGGCGAGGTGGGCAGCGAAGATCAGGGCTGGCTTGCCGTCATCTAACAGCTTGTGAAATCGCTCGATGTCAGGTTGCGCGAGCTCGATGCGGCTATGTGTGGGGTGCTCCCGATCGTACTCCCAAAGCCGATCGAGATGCGCAAACTCTGCACCCATGCGGCCGAGATTGTCCCAGCAACCCTGCAAGATAGTGTCAATTTCGGCTTTGGATTTTTCCGGGAAAGCAGCGATGAGATTAGCGCGGCCGATTCGATTTTCTGGTAACAGGGGCCCGATTGCACGCATCACCCAGCCGGCGAAATCGGCTAGCTTGTCTGGGTCGGTCAGACGCACGCCCTTGAGTAGGCCAATCGCAAGTGCTCCGATTAGCGCGTCGCTTGCGCGCTTGAAACTGCGGCGCAGGCGCCGGATCATCCGCCTCATCGCAATAGGCCTTTAGAAGTTCACGACCACCTTGCCGAATACCTGCCGGCTTTCCAGCCGGGCCAAGCCCCGTTCAAAATCGGTAAGCGCCACCTCGGTGTCGATGATCGGCGCCATGCCCGCTGCGATCTTCGACAGACTATCGCGGATATTGCGCATAGAGGCCCCGAATGAGCCAAATATCTTGTACTGCTGTTGGAACAATTGCATCAGATTGATCGTCACCGTCGGTCCAGCGGTCGAACCGCAGGTCACCAGCCGGCCACCACGTTTGAGGCAGAGCAGGGAGCCGTTGAAACCTTCGCCGCCGACATGTTCAAAGACGACGTCAACGCCCTTCTTTGCAGTGAGCCTGCGGGTGACGCCCTCGAAGCGCTCGGTCTTGTAGTTGATAACGTGATCGGCGCCGAGGGCTTTGGCTTTCTCCGCCTTTGCGTCATCGCCGACCGTCGTAATGACGGTGCAGCCGAGTGCCTTCGCCATCTTGATCGCCACCGAGCCAATACCGGAACCGCCGGCATGCACCAGGATAGTCTCCCCGGGCTTGAGTTTGGCGTTGTCGAAAAGCATGTGCTCGACGGTGCCGAAAGCAATCGGTGCGCAGGCTGCGTCGCGCAGCGAAACGCCAGGCGGTACCGAAATTACCAATCGTGCAGGCAGGTTAATCAGGTCGCGCGCGAAGCCGTCGATATGAAAACCCATAATGCCGCCGACGTTCTCGCACAAATTGTCGCGGCCTTCTTGGCAGGCAGTGCATCGTCCGCAAGTCATGGCGCCGTACATGACCACGTTGTCGCCGGGCGCGAAACCTGTGACACCCTTGCCGGTCGCCGCGATTTCACCAGCGGCTTCCGCGCCGACCACAAGCGGCAGCTGCCGCTTGGCGAATGCCATGCCGCGGAAGCCCCAAAGATCGAGATGATTGAGCGCCACTGCCTTGATGCGGATTTGAACCTCGCCTTCGCCGGGCGGCGGGGGTGGCGGTACATCGGCAAGTTCGAGCTTGCGGTCCGCAATCAGTCTCAACGCACGCATGGTGATTGGCTCGCGCGGCCGTCAGGCCGGCTCGAGCCCCATGACCAGCGAAACATTCTGCCCACCAAATCCAAACGAATTCGAAATGGCGTGGCGCAAGCTTGCATCGCGCGCCTTGTTGGGAACCACATCGAGCGGAATCGCCGGATCCGGAATGGCGTAGTTGATGGTAGGCGGAATGCGTTGATGCTGCAGCGTCAGCAGCGTGATTACGGCTTCAACAGCGCCGGCCGCGGAAAGCGTGTGGCCGATCATGGATTTGTTCGAGGAGATCGGCAGACTCTTTATGCGATCGCCAAACACGGTCGCGCAGCCAAGATATTCCATTTTATCATTTTCAGGCGTGCTGGTGCCGTGTGCATTGATGTAGTCGATATCATTCGGCGTGAGACCAGCATCGCCAATAGCGTTGGCTATACAACCAATGATCGGCTTGCCATCGGGGCTCGATCGGGTGCGGTGGAAAGCATCGGTCATCTCGCCGCAGCCTTCCACTACGCCGAGGATTTTGGCGCCACGCGCTTTGGCGGCGTCATAACTTTCCAGCACGAGCGCGCCGGCGCCTTCCGCCATTACGAAGCCGTCGCGATTCTTTGAGAACGGTTTGGCTGCAGTCTGTGGTGCCTCATTGCTGGTAGACAGCGCGGAGAGTAACGAAAAACGGATCACCGCCTCGGGGTTGATCGAGCCATCGGTGCCAATGCATAGCGCGGCGTCGGTTTCGCTGCGGCGAATTGCCTCAACACCAAGCTGAATCGCAGTTGCGCCTGAGGCACAAGCAGTCGATAGCGAAATGGGGGAACCTTGTGTGCCAAACTTCTCCGCCAAATTGTCAGCAACCGAGCCGAGCAAGAAGCGGCGGTGATAGGCGGGGAATTCCGGGCTTACACGCCACATGTCGGCATAGGTGACCTTGTCGTTGGCCCCTGACTTCGCACCGACTTCGAGCCGTTGCGGCCAATCCAGCTCGATTGGTGGCACAGCCAAGAAGAGGGGGCCGGGGAATTGGCCGGACTGGCCGAGTTCGGATTGCGCAATGGCCTCTTCTGCGGCCAGTTCTGCGAATGATTCCGTCAATGCGGCGGCGGAGGCCTGTGGCGGGAGGTAATCAATAGTGCCAGCGATACGCGTCTTTAAACCATCGGTGGGAAAACGTGTGATCGTCTTGATACCGGATTCGCCGGTTGTCAGCTTCGCCCAATTGTCGAGTTTGCTGGCTCCGAGCGAAGTAACCACACCAAGGCCGGTCACAACCACCAGCGGCCGGCCCATTTTATCTTTGCCAACTGCCATCTTTCGCTCTCCTCAGCCAATCCGTTCGACCAGCGCGAGGCCTTCGCCCCGCCAATGCCCGACACCGGTCACCACGACTTGGGTTAAATCCGCCGTCATTGAACGCTCCAAACCCGTCGAGTCACAGGGCGGAAACAGACTACCATGACCAAGTGCGACCGTGGCCAGCGCGATATTTATCGGGAATTGCGGCTCCAGCCCATGACCCAGATATGAACCGGTGGCGCGCACGGCAAGGTCGCTGTGGAGCTCCAGAAACTGCCGCTCTTCTGCGGTTGCCGGATTGGCGCCGGTGGCTCCTGACAGGATTGCAGCATGACCAACCTTTACCTTGTCCTTGAGCCGATCCCAAAGCCGCGAAAGGGCTTGACTGATCGTTCCAGGCTCCCGGTTCGCGCGGTCTGAGACTACGGCGCTGAGGCGGCCGAGCGGTTTGGCGCCACGCTTCTCTGCATGATCGCGCGCCTCGATCACGAGGAAAGCGCCGAGGGAGGCCAGTGCAAAACCGCCTTTGCCATCCGCACGCTCCCACACAGGTGCAAACTTGTTCTTGAGCGCGAACCCTGCAAAGTCATAGAGCATCAGAAGATCAGGTCGCTCTCCGTTGTAGGAACCGCCGACCAATGCGATGTCACTTTGCCCGGCGCCGATGCGTGCGTGGGCGATACGCACCGCGTCAATACCGGCGGATTCTTCGCCCATGAAAGTTCGCGAGGAGCCCGTCACGCCGTGCACGATCGAGATGTTACCCGCCAGCAGATTGGAGAGCTGCGCGAGGAATAGGGTTGGGCGCAGATCGCTCATCAAGCGCTCATTCAAAAACGCCGCCGGATTCGCAGCGCGTGAAATACCACTGAGAATGTTTGAATCCACGGTCAGATCACGCTCGCCGCCGCCGGCGGCAACAATCATGTCCATGCGCGCCAGGAGATCGGTGTCGCCCTTGACACTCGCCGAGTCGAGCGCAAGTCCCGCGGCATAGGTACCGATCCGCTGCCAATTCTCCATTTGGCGTTGATCGCCTTTTTTCGGGATTTGTGCGTCGAAATTGATGGGTGCCAGTGGATGCACCACGAATGGCGCAAAACTAGTCGTGTCCGCGTGGGGTTGCGCCTCTGTCAGCTTCTGCCAATGCGCGTCGGGGCCTTCACCGAGACACGAAACGATTCCAATTCCGGTAATCCAGACTTCCCGAGCGCTCTCAGCCATCGGCCGGCACCTCGGCCGGGAAGCCGACTCTAGCAGCGGTTTCGCGCATCCTTTGCTTCATTTCATCGTTGGGAAAATCGAGAACGCGAAGCGTCAATGTGGCATCGCAGATCGACTTGCCGCCGAGCGTAATACTTGCGTCCGTGATCGCATAGCCGGAACCTTCATGGGTAAGGGCCGCCTTCACCGACAATTTCTGACCCGGTGTGACAAACATGCGGAACTTCGCGTCTTTGACGGCGGCAAGGAACGGCATGCGCTCAAAACGATTCACGGCCACCACCAGCCAGCCCGACGTCTGTGCCATGGCCTCGATTAGCAGCACACCAGGCATCAGCGGGAAGCCCGGGAAATGGCCCTCAAAAATTGTGCTTGTGGTGGGAACCGTCGCCTCAGTATTGATTTTGCGATCGGCGAGCCTGAGGTCGACGATGCGGTCGATCAGCTGAAAGTACTCAAGACGCATGTGACCCGCGCTTACGCCCCCTTGGCAGCGACGAGCTCGTCGATGCGGGTACTTAGGTTCTTAAGCACGAAATATTGGTCGGTGGTGGCCTTGCCGTCGTTGACTTCCTGAGTCCATTGCTCGAGCGGAAGCTTGATCCCGAAGGCTTTATCGATAGCGAAAGCGATATCGAGAAAATCGAGGCTGTCGATACCCAGATCGTTGATAGCGTGGCTTTCCGGTTTGATGGAGTCGCGCGGAATATCGCAAGTTTCGGCGATAATATTGGCGATGGTGTCGAACGTCGAAGACATCGGTAACTCACTGGTTGATTTGGAGTTCTGGCAAGAAGGCGGCCAACGCGCCCGAACTCGCGCAACAGCCCCCAATCCGCACTTCCTACCGGTAAGCGGTTGGATGCCCGTATAGCGAAGCATGGGGACAAGTTCAATGGTGACGGCCACTTAGCAAAAAATCTGGCCACCAGTGGTTTTCAGGCCCTGCGAGCCAATTTACCAGCGGTCCTTGGTCACCTCGAGCGGCACACAACCACGGCGACCTGACCGCATGCAGTCCTGGTTCTTGCGCAGCTTGGCCATGGTATCGGCTAGCCACAGCCCTGCACAGATTAGTGCAATCACAAAAATCAATGCCGCCAAATTTACGATCATGCGGTGACGATAGTCATCGGAGCCCGCGGTGCGCTCATACTTTGCCAAGTCCTCAACCGGAGCCGCTGGCGGCGGCCGAGTACGGGCCTTTCCGCCCCGGAAACTGACAACACGCGATTCGTTATCGGATGATGAGGAGTTCCGATCAGGCATAAGCGAGGTTAGCATGTCGGTTGCGGGCATTCGACTCTTGGTGGAAAAGAGGTGCCAGGCGGAATGCGCCCGTATTGCCAAAATCTAACGAGTCAGGGGTATGCCGACCATGCCAAAAGGCTCCTTGTGCCGTTCAGCGAGCCGAAGCATTTTGGTAAGTATCTTCTTACATCCGGTCACAGCGTTTAGCGCGCTGGGTCCAATTCTGTAGGAGCTCAATTTATGACTCGCAGTTTTTTTGCTGCAGCCCTCGTTCTGCTCGGCTGTTTGATTGGGCCTGTTCATAGCGAAGACATCACTGCTGGCAGTTTGAAAATTTCTGCAGCTTGGGCCCGCGCAACGCCAAAAGGAGCTTCCGTCGGCGGCGGCTATTTAACGATTACCAATACTGGCGCCACGCCCGATCGTTTGGTCGGCGGCTCATCCGACGTTTGTACGCACTTCGAGGTTCATGAGATGGACATGGACCACGGCGTCATGAAGATGCGGCCGGTTACCAAGGGACTCGAAATTAAGCCAGGGCAAACAGTCGAGCTAAAACCTGGCGGCTATCATCTAATGTTTGTCGGATTGAAAAGCCCTTTTGAACAGGGCCAGCGCGTCAAGGCGACACTGGACTTTGAGAAGGCGGGTAAAGTGCCCGTTGATTTCACGGTCGAAGGCATTGGTGCCCAGACTGGTGGCGCTTCATCCGGTGGCATGCAGATGCGACACGACCGATGAGGTTGGGCCGATAGCTTCGCGAAACCGGACGATTGTAGCTTCATACGAATAGTTAAGGCGGTCTCGGACGCGTTGCGGCAGCATACGAGCAGGTCGCGTTCGCCGCAGAAAGTCACAGACAAACCGCGGAGCACGTCGTGTAGCGTCTTCAAAATATTTACAAGAGGAAACAATTTTGCAGTTCCTGCGTTTCCCGACCCGGGGGAAAACGAAGGAGGCTGAAATGAGAATGGTCGTTCTATGTGCGGCCGCCGGGGCGGCGCTTATAGCCATTGTCCCGGCGTCGGCGCAAGTTGTCGTGCGTGACCGTGACGACATCGTCGTTCGTGATCGGGACCATGATAGCGGATGGTGGCATCGGCACCATGGATGGTACCGGCACCATGCGGAATGCCGCACGGTGCGTGTGCGCAAGCAGCTGCCGAATGGCAACGTTATTGTCAAAACCCAGCATAGCTGCTGAGTCGCCGCATTTCT
>DASWAK010000070.1:0-1595 GCA_036391175.1 Pseudolabrys sp. | reverse complement strand
AGCAGCTTGCGGGTGCGATTTCGCGCGCGTTGCCCTGTCCTTTGCTTTTACAGGGCGCACAAGGCCCCTCGGTTGTGTCAAGAGTCTTTCGCACTTTCATCGGCGGTAGCCTGATCCGATCTCAAGCAGCTGCCTCCTCGGGAAGGGGGTTGAGCAGCGTTTCCATTGCGAGATAACGCCGCTTACCCCACTTCGTGCTCGCGATGTGTCGCAATCGGGCCGCGACTAACATCAACGCCGAATGCCCGTCCGGAAATGCGCCGACCACGCGTGTGCGCCGGCGAATCTCGCGAATGATCCGCTCGAGCGGATTGTTCGTCTTCACCTGTCGCCAGTGATTGCTCGGAAAGGCGAAATAGGTGAGCGTCTCGTGCGCCTTGGCCTCGACCAGCTCGGCCGCCTTCGTTAAGCGCATCGCGCGTAGCTTCGCAATCACTTCGCGCACCTTGTCCTCGGCCGAGCGGCGGTCTTCCTGGGCGTGAATCGCTTTCAACATGCGAGCGACGTCGGCAACCTTGCCCTTCGGCACGTTGCTGAACACGTTTCGGTAGAAGTGCACGACGCAGCGCTGCCATTGCGCGTCGGGAAAGAGCTCGGCAGCCGCTTCGACCAGCCCCAGACACGCGTCGGAGATGATCAGCTGCACGCCGGCCAGCCCGCGGTCCTTGAGATGCCGCAGGAAGCCGCGCCAGCCCTCCAAGTCCTCCTTCTGCCCCTCGGCCACACCGAGAATCTGTCGGTGACCGTCGCGACCGACACCGATCGCGACCAGCACCGACACATTGCGTAGCTCACCGGCCCAGCTGCGCTTGAGCACTACGCCGTCGAGGAATAGGTACGGGAACTCGCCCTCGATCGTGCGGTTGCGCCAGGCTTCGATATGCCGGTAGATCTTCTGGTTCAGGCGCGACACCGTGCCCGAGCTCACCCGGCTGCCCCATAGCGCTTCGGTGATGTCCTCCACACGCCGCACGCTCACCCCTGCCAGGTACATCTCCACCAACGCTTCCTCGACCGACGACTCGCGCCGCCGGTAACGCTCGATGATCGCCGTCTCGAACGGCAGCGAGCGCAGCTTCGGCATCTTGAGGATCACCGCGCCGGCTTTGGTCTCCAGCTTGCGCTCGTAATGTCCCGCCCGCGTATCCACCCGCTCCGGCGAGCGTTCGTAGCGTCCGGCCTTGCAGATCTGATCCGCTTCCGCCTGCAGCAGCGCGTTCAGCGTCTCCTCGACGCTCGAACGCACCACGGCGTCGACGTGCCCGCGTAGCTCGGCAGTGTCAACTCGAATCGCGTCCTTCAAGCCTTCCGCTGTATCCTCTGCCATGGTGGCCTCTCCGTGGTCTGGGTCATGGATGCCTCGCAGCTACCATTGAACCAGATCGAGGCCACCGCCCCGAATGTGCGAAATTTATGTTACGTCATCAAGCACCCCTTGGTCGCCCAATTCGCAACCGATTCCAACCATGACCCAATTTCGAGCCCTGAACACCGGCGTCGTCGCTCTTAGTTCAGAGCTTCCCTAGCGGCCGATGAGCGCGGCGACCGCGGCGAGCCCGAGCGCGACGAGGTCGACGGCCGCGTCCGCGCTCGTG
>DASWAK010000069.1:0-2791 GCA_036391175.1 Pseudolabrys sp. | reverse complement strand
GCCAGGCAGACGCCGGCAGAAACACATCGGCATAGACGGCTGTCTCGGTGAGAAACAGGTCCTGCACCACAAGGTGCTCGAGGTGCGCGAGCGCCTCTCGCGCATGATTGAGATCGGGGTCCGACATCGCGGGGTTCTCGCCGAGGATGTACATGCCCTTGATCACGTCGGCGTGCACCGCGTCCATGATCTCGACCACGGTGAGGCCCTTCGTCGGATCGAGCTTGGCGTTCCACACGCTTTCGACTTTGGCGCGGATTTCCGCGTTCTCTACCGACTTGTAGTCAGGGAAAAACATCGGGATGAGCCCTGCATCCGACGCCCCTTGCACGTTGTTCTGCCCGCGCAGCGGATGCAGACCGGTGCCTGGGCGGCCGATCTGGCCGGTGATGAGCGCAAGCGCGATCAGACAGCGCGCATTGTCCGTACCGTGCGTGTGCTGCGATACGCCCATGCCCCAGAAAATGATTGCGCTTTCCGCGCGTGCATATGTGCGGGCCACTTCGCGCAAGGTATCGGCGGGAATGCCGCAGATCGGCGACATTTCTTCCGGCGTGAAGTCTTTGATGCTTTCGGCAAACGGGCCGAAGCCCTCGACGTAAGTCTGAATGTATTGCTGATCGTAGAGTTTCTCGGTGACGATGACGTTGAGCATAGCGTTGAGCATCGCCACGTCGGCACCATTCTTGAATTGCATCATGCGCCAGGCATGTCGGTTCAAGGCCTGACCGCGCGGGTCCATCACGATCAGCTTCGCGCCACGCTTGGCCGCCTGCTTGAAGAACGTGGCGGCGACCGGATGGTTTTCGGTCGGATTGGCGCCGATAACGATGATAACGTCGGAATTCTTCACCTCGTTGAACGTGGCTGACACCGCGCCGGAACCGACGCCTTCAAGGAGCGCCGCCACGGACGAGGCGTGGCAGAGCCGCGTGCAGTGATCCACGTTGTTCGTGCCGAAGCCGGCGCGCACCACTTTCTGGAACAGATAAGCCTCTTCGTTCGAGCACTTGGCAGAGCCAAAGCCGGCGAGCGCCTTGGAGCCATCGCGGTCGCGGATTTTCTTGAAACCCGATGCGGCGCGGTCGAGCGCCTCTTCCCATGTCGCTTCACGGAAATGCGTCCATGGATTCATCGGATCGATGAATTCATGCGGCACCTTCGGCACGCCCTCTTTCCGGATCATCGGTTTGGTCAGACGCTGCGGATTGTGCACGTAGTCAAAGCCGAAGCGGCCCTTCACGCACAGCCGGTTCTGGTTCGCCGGTCCGTCGCGGCCGGTGACATATAAAAGCTTGTTGTTCTTGATGTGATAGGTGAGCTGGCATCCGACGCCGCAATAGGGGCACACTGAGTGCACCGCGCGGTCCGGATATTCGGTGCGCACGTTCTTGTCGTTCACAAGCGTCGCCGGCATCAGTGCGCCGGTCGGGCAGGCCTGCACGCACTCGCCGCAGGCGACGCAGGTGGACGCACCCATCGGATCGTCAAAATCGAAAACGATTTTCTCGCCGTGGCCGCGGCCAGCCATGCCAATGACGTCGTTGACCTGTACTTCGCGGCAGGCGCGCACGCAGAGATTGCATTGAATACAGGCGTCGAGATTGACCGCCATGGCCGGATGGCTGCGGTCGGGCGTAGGCGCGCCGTGCTTGGGAAAGCGGCTGGTGCCGATATTCATGCGGTCGGCCCAGACCCAGAATTTCGACTGCGGATCGTGTGCGGCGGTCTTGCGGTCAGGCTGGTCGGAAATGAGCAATTCGAAGACCATCTGCCGCGCAGTCTTGGCGCGGTCTGAGGTCGCTTTCACCTTCATGCCTTCGGTGGGCTTGCGGATGCAGCTTGCCGCCAGCACCCGCTCGCCCTCGATTTCCACCATGCAGGCGCGGCAATTTCCGTCAGCGCGATAGCCGGGCTCGGGCGAATAGCACAAATGCGGAATGTCGATGTCGAGGCGCTTGGCGACCTGCCAGATGGTCTCGCCCGGACGCGCCTCGACCTCCTTGCCGTCGAGGATGAACTTTACTGGTTTGGCTTTGCCGTTACTTGCGGTCATCGTACTCGCCTTTCGTCACCAGCTTCCCAGCGGCTTCGACAGTTCATCCGGAAAATATTTTAGCACACAGAGCAGCGGGTTCGGCGCTGCCTGGCCGAGCCCGCAGATCGAGGCGTCGCGCATAGCGGTCGAGAGCTCTTCCAGCAACTTCACGTCCCAAGGGCCCTTGGCCATCAGCTTGGCCGCCTTCTCAGTCCCCGCGCGGCAGGGCGTGCACTGGCCGCAGCTTTCGTCCTCGAAGAACTTCATCAAGTTCAATGCCGCAGCCTTTATGTCGTCTTTGTCGGACAGGATCACAACTGCGTGCGATCCTACGAAGCAGCCGTATTGCTCAAGTGTCCCAAAATCGAGCGGAATATTGGCCATCGAGGCCGGCAGGATGCCGCCGGAGGGGCCGCCGGGCAGATAGGCTTTGAATTTGTGGCTATCCTGCATGCCGCCGCAGAATTCGTCGATTAGCTCGCGCATGGTGATGCCGGCGGGAGCCAGCTTGACGCCCGGGTTCTTCACGCGGCCCGACACCGAGAAGCTGCGGAAGCCCTTACGCTCGTGGCGTCCCTGCGAGATCATCCATTCGGCGCCCTTCTCGATGATGTCGCGGATCCAGAACATGGTCTCTACATTCTGCTCCAGCGTCGGACGGCCAAATAGTCCAACTTGAGCGACATAAGGCGGGCGGTGGCGCGGCAGACCGCGCTTGCCCTCGATCGACTCGATCATCGCCGACTCTTCGCC
>DASWAK010000068.1:0-10266 GCA_036391175.1 Pseudolabrys sp. | reverse complement strand
ATTTGATGCCGGATTTTGTGCGGCGTTCTTGGGAACAAAACGCCCCCGTAGTCACGCGCCTTAGGGATCACCCCGCCTGCCTAGCGGCTTCGGTGTTACCCGGTCATCTGGGGACGTAATCAGCAACTCATTGAGCGTACGGACGGCAGGTAAGCGAAAGCTGCGCCTCGAGTGCGTCGCTCCCAACTCAGATCCCTTCAGTTGAATCCGACGCCGGACCTGTTACACCAGCCAAGGACGAGAGCGACCAGGCCGGGCCGAGAAACTCAGCAATGAGCGCCTATAAATCCGATTTTCTTAATATTTTGGCCGAGCGCGGATTCATCCATCAGCTCTCGGAGCCTGAGGTGCTGGATGCGCGCGCGAAGGCGGGCGCAATTACCGGCTATATCGGCTTCGATTGCACGGCGGCCTCGCTGCACATCGGCTCTCTGTTGCCAATCATGATGCTCTATTGGCTACAGCAAACTGGACATCGGCCGATCGCGCTGATGGGCGGCGGCACAACGCGCGTCGGCGATCCATCTGGCAAGGATGAAACCCGCCGCGTTCTCACAGACGAGATCATCAACGAAAACCTTAAAGGCATTCGTGCAATTTTTTCGAAATTTCTGAAGTTTGAAGGCTCCGGCGGCAACGCCGTCATGAGCAACAATGCCGACTGGCTCAATAAGCTCAATTACATTGACTTCCTGCGCGACGTTGGCAGGCATTTTTCTGTCAACCGCATGCTATCCTTTGATTCGGTGAAGCTGAGACTCGACCGCCACCAAGAATTGTCGTTCCTCGAGTTCAACTACATGGTTTTGCAAGCCTACGATTTCGTCGAGCTAAACACCCGATACAACTGCATCCTGCAAATGGGTGGTTCGGATCAGTGGGGCAACATCATTAATGGTATCGACCTCGGGCGCCGCATGGTGAATGCGCAGTTATTTGCGCTCACGGCTCCGTTGATCACCTCTGCCTCCGGCGCCAAAATGGGCAAGACAGCAGCAGGTGCGGTGTGGCTGAACGGCGATTTGGTGAGCCCTTATGATTACTGGCAATATTGGCGCAACACCGAGGACGGCGACGTAGCGCGTTTTCTCAAGCTATTCACGGTGCTGCCGCTCGACGAAATCGCGCGTTTGGCCTCGCTCAAGGGCAACGAGATCAATGAGGCGAAAAAAGTGCTCGCCACGGAAGCAACCGCGCTCGTGCATGGACGCACGGCCGCTGATCAGGCCGCTAAGACAGCTCTAACCACTTTTGAGCAAGGCGGCATGGGCGACAACTTGCCGACGATAGAAGTTAAAATCGGAGATGGAATTCTAGCCGCGAGCACAAAAATAGGATTTTCGACTTCGAACAGCCAAGCGCGCCAGTTCATAAAAGATGGTGCAATATATTTAGGAGATGAAAAAATTACCGATCCAAATTACAGACTTCGCGCCGAAGATTTTGATCAGGATGGCCGCGCTCTTCTACGCATAGGCACAAAAAAACGCGGAATATTGACGCGCGCCTCAGAATAGAGCGGCGCGGGGTCTAGCGCGTCGGCGGTAGAAAATTGGGATCAAACGTTCCCGGCGACGGGATGAACTTGCGCAAAATTCCGGGCGCAATCGCGCTGACCGGGTTGACCGTGATGCGCGGAGCGCCAGGCGGGCCGACCGCCTCATAATTGATGCCGAGTAACCCCTCTTTGTTGCCGGCTCCCAGAAAGAGCCCAACAATTGGGATTTGCCCGAACATATTGTTGAGGCCGTAGAACGGCACGAAGGTGCCACGCAAATGAACGTCATCGCGCGTGTAATCGACATTCCCTTCTATCGTCGCGCCCACGAGCGGCCCACGCACGATGCCTTCACGAACCGCCATCTTGCCAGGAAAACGCGTGAAGTCGACGCGCATCTCGCTAAAATCAACTCCGCCGGTCCCGGCCTCGCCCGGTGCTCCTGACACTACTCTGTCGAGCGCAGGCTCTCCGCGTACGGCGAACCTTCGGATATAGAGCGTCCCGATCTGCGGCGACTGCTCTTGTGTTGGAGGGTCCAGCGCGACCCACATTTGTCCACCGAACATGCGCGGATACATATCTGTAAATCGAAACAACGAGCCGGCATCATCCGTCTCAAAATAGATAACCTGATGGTTGTCGCGCGCACGCACGCGCAGATCGCCGTTGAGTGGCGTATCGCGGCCGATCTTGCTCGTCATCACGAAATTACGTATACGGCCGCCGCGTCGCGACAGTCTCAGATCGAGGCCACGCAAAGTCTCGCCGTTATGACCGGCTACGGTGCCGAGCTTGATGTCGAGATCGAGGTCCTCCTGCTTTTGCTTGGGTCGGTCAGCCGAGGCCAATGACGACTTCACAAAATTTCGACCATCATAAATATCGCCACGCATCGCTACGCGCAGCGCGCCGTCAGCGCCGCGATCGGCCTTCAAGGTGAGCTTATCCCCATCGGACAAGGCGAAAACAGGGAAATTTGCCGACACAATTTCGTTCGCGCTATCGAATTCAACTGAGCCGCGCACAGTCGCGCCCGAACCGTCGATGTTTAGATCATCGAAACGAACCGTATTACCGCTCTTCATCATCGTATAGGTCGCGCGCGCGGGCCTGCCGGCTGGTTTCACCCAGCCAGGCAAAAGATTGTCGATCTTCACGGGCGTAAGATCTGCCTCCACGCTCATGCCGTCGTCGCTCACGCTATCGCCGACACGGCTAACGACCTTGATGGGAATGGCGCCGATGACTGTGGAGCCAAGATCCATACCGAGCCGGCGACGCGCGGCTTCGTCTATCGTCGATTGCATGCGCAGTTCGGCGTCGGCATCACCCTTCTGCTTGCGCAGATCGATCGTAGCCGGCGTACCGTTGATTTTCACGTCGCCTTTGATTTGAAAACCATCAGTTGTTGCCGCTGCCTTGAGGGTCGCGGCCTCGACCTTTTGGCCGAGCAGCATTTTATCGGCAGCAAAATTTGTGATGTCCGCGCTGATCGTGTAGCTCGAAGCGTCCTCCGGCATTGGTCGTGCGATCGCCAATTTCACCATAACCTGAGCGGCAATCGTGCCGCGAGTCGATGCCGGATCGAGCGTAATACCGACCTCGTCGCGCAATCCATCGCTTGCAAGCAGCGCGGCAGCAGCCGGCATTCCGCCGTCGATACGGAAACTCGCACGCGCCGGCGCCGGTTTGGGATGGGTATCGGGCACCTCGAACACGCCCCCGGCAATATTGAGTTTTCGTCCCGGCGCTGCCTCAACGGTGCCGCGGCCGAGATTGACGACGGCATTGCGACCGACGATGCGTAGAGTGAGGTCGGCATCTCGAATCGGCGGCAAATTCGCGATTGGACGTGCCGTTGTTCCGCTGGTCTCGATATCGATGGATAGCCCGTCGTCAGGCATTGGCGGGCCATTGTGCTTGAAGTCTGCCAAGGGAGCGTTACCCGCAACCACGACGCGCTCGACCATGCCACCGGAAATATGTTCGTCGACCCACGTCCGGACTCTGACGGCGGCAAAAAACGGCCAAAGCCGCTTCAACGCCGACACGGGCATGCGCGTACCTGCAACGCCGAAAGCAACGTGCGGTTCGGCGCCCGCAAAGTCCAGACTTCCGGTGACAGCCATGCCGATATTGTGCGACGGACGAGTATCTATGCGACTGAGATCGCCTTGCTCGAGCTCAATGCGTTTTCGGATCGTATCGATGCGCGCTCGTACGGCCACGCGGTTAATGGCTATCCCCTCCTCATCAGCCGTTGCGCCGGGCGCAAGGATGACCGGATCAATCACGGTGTCGCCTCGCGTCACGCCGAGGAGCCAGGTGCCGCTCTGATCGGGCGGCGCCTCCAAGGTGGCGCGCATGGTAAATTGATTGCCGCCCGATTGAATCTGAAATGGCACGATCAAGCTGTGCCGCCGGGCGTCCCAATTGAAACGGAAATCCGCGTGATCAATCTTGACACTAACCTGGTCGAGTTCTTGATCGATGATGGTCCCGGCGTCCGAGATGAGCTGACCTTGCACCAGTTGCGGCGTCCCGTCCGGCGAAATCTCGGCGCGAACACTCGCGGACAGCGGCAGGTCGATATCGAAATTGGCTGTGTTGAGTCGCAGCGCCAACAGGATATCGCGCGTGGAAACCTTCCGCGCCTCGATGCCTATCGCGCGCATGCCGTCGGTGAGCGGGCGCATCGCCGCACTCAGCACCCAGGGGCGTTCGGGATTATCGGATTCGAGCCGAAAAACTACGCCACCCTGTCGCGGCCGCGTCAGGCTCACATTGATGCCATCAAACCTCCATTGCTTACCGCTGCGCCGGTCATCAACAACCAGATTTCCGTTCTTAAGGCCGAGTTCCCGCAGATCGTGGCCGTCAAGACCGGTCGCACCGACAGCATCGATCCGCGCCATGATAGCCGCGAGGTTTTGAAACTCTGCATGTAGAGGCGCGGCAGCAGAATCCAACTCTGTGACCGGCGAAGGTCCGATAGTTGGCGCAGCCGTGGCGATCGGCCGCTTGTCAGCGCCAGCGAATACGGTGAGGCGGCCGTCCATTTCGATTCGCACCGACATCTCGGCCCCAACGAGGTTGAGGCTTTGAGCGCGCAACCGCCCCATCAGGAGACTTCTGCCCGAAATGCCGACTTCCGCCTTTGGCGCACTCGCAACCACTGTACCGTCAGCATCGCGCACGACGATATCGCGCAAGCGTAGCGATGTGCGACCCTTCTCATCGCGCTCGAGCTGGGTCCCTCCGACCGCCACGCTATGACTGCCGCCGAAGTTCTCCTCGATCGCTGCCTTCAACCATGGCGTCGCCAGGTCAAGTTCGATTGGGCCGCTGGACAGCCGCCACCACAGACCAAGTGCCGCAATCGTCACGACCGTAACGCAGGTCGCTGAGCCCCAGAGCACTCGCCGCAAAAAGCGGGAGCGAACCAAGTGGAGGGCCCTGCGGCGCAACCCGCTCCAGCGCCGGTGACTGAGCCCATGCACCACGCGCCCATACAGACGCCGCACAAAGTGCAAGCGAAGCAGGTTGAGCGTCCGCTGGGGCAGGCCGCTCCAGCGGCTATGACCGAGGCCACGCGCTACTCGTCGATGATGCGGCGCATGACCCACGGCGACCTCGTGGTGGGCTCGATGTCCGTGCTCGTGCTCACTGCCTGTCATGCTCTAGCTCGTGCGCCCGTCTGAGGCAGCATGCGGATCGTGCCGGCGGGCCAGACCAACAGCTGGCGCAGCTTGCGGCACATATCTGTGAAACCCGTTGCGCCCCTCCGACGCAAATGGCATGTGCGACATGACCGCCCGAAAACGACGAAAGGAAGGCACATGGAGCGAGAGCTTATTGTGGGGACGAAGGCTCCGGCCTTCACCCTGCCGCGGGATGGGGGCGGCAAAGTCTCGCTAAAGGATTTCAAGGGCAGCAACCTCGTCCTTTATTTCTATCCCAAGGCGGACACACCCGGCTGCACCAAGGAAGCGATCGCATTCTCGCGGTTACGCGCCAAATTCGCCAAGACCGGTACCGCAATTCTCGGGGTTTCGGCCGATCCGGTGCGGGCACAGGACAAATTCAAATCCAAACATAATCTCTCCATCGCGCTTGGGTCCGACGAAACCAAAAATATGCTCGCAGCTTATGGGGCTTGGGGCGAGAAATCGATGTATGGGCGCAAGTACATGGGCGTCATCCGCAAGACCTTCCTGATCGACGCGGCTGGCCGCATTGTTCGGATTTGGCCGAATGTGCGGGTGCCTGGACACGCCGAAGAGGTGCTGTCAGCCATCCGCGGCTTCTAATCCCCAGCAATTCCTAGTGAATCATAGCTATACCCTATCGGGATTACGGGTTTCTTAACCATATCCGATTGATATCGATCTAGCTGGACCGCGGCTCGACCACGGCCCAACCGGCGCGGAGCATCGATGTCGTATTCGTCCTCATCGTACTACCAGACCGCCGACCACGTCGTCCGCCATGCGCAACCAGGGGCGCAATCGGCCGCCGCAATTTCTCGCCATCTGCACCGCAGTCATGACGGTTACACGTTCACGCATGCCGGACACCAGATCCGCATTGGACCGGTCTCGTTCTGGATCGTAGTTGGCGCGCTGGTTATTATGGCAGTGTGGTCAATCGCGACTGGCACGTATTTCACATTTCGCGACAATGTCCTCACGCGTTTGATCGGCCGACAGGCCGAGATGCAATTTGCCTATGAAGACCGTATCGCTGAATTGCGTGCACAGGTCGACCGCATCATGAGCCGCCAATTGCTCGATCAGGAGCAGTTTGAGAAAAAACTCAATACTCTACTTCAGCGTCAGGCCACGTTAGAGCAACGCACCTTGGCGTTTACCGGCGATCTATCCACTACCGGCACAATCAAGCCGGCACGCATCGGACCGCCCAGGGTAACGCCTGCCGAAAAGCCGATCCGGGCGTCACCGATCAATGACACTGTGATCTTCGTTACACCGTTGGACCGCGAGGCGCGCCTGCAGTCGCGCGAGCTGCCGGCGAGCGCGACACATATTGCGGAACGCACCACGGCCGGCGGGCTAAATGGCATGCTTGCGCGCATTTCACTTTCACTCGACAAGGTGGAGCAAAGGCAGGCCGCGACGCTCACCGAACTAGAAGAACGCATCGACACAAGAGCACGCCGGATACGAAGCGTTCTAGCGGACCTCGGAATCGACAATGGCCACACGTCTGGCGAAGGGGCAGTTGGAGGACCATTTGTTCCGGTCAAGCCGCCACAATCGGGCGCCAGCGCCTTCGAACGCCAACTTTACCGCATCAGCATCGCCCGCGCGCAGATCGACCGCTACAGCCACAAACTGGTGGCCGTGCCAGTCCGAAAGCCCGTAGTCGGCGAAGTGGACATGAGCTCGCCGTTCGGCATGCGCATGGATCCCTTTTTAGGCCGTCCGGCTGTCCATACCGGTATCGATCTACGCGGGGAAGTGGGTGAGCCCGTACGCGCAACAGCCACCGGCCGCGTGACCATTGCCGGCCGTGAGGGCGGTTACGGTAACATGGTGGAAATCAGTCACGGAAACGGCTTTGCGACGCGCTATGGCCACTTGTCCGAGATCGACGTGAAAAGCGGCCAAATTGTTCGGGTTGGTGACGTTGTTGGCAGGATCGGATCGACTGGACGTTCCACCGGCCCGCATCTGCACTATGAAACACGGGTCAACGGCGAGGCAGTTGATCCACAGAAATTCCTGCGTGCAGGGCTAAGGCTCGGCGACGTTTAACCGCGACGACAACACAAAAACGCGCGCGCTATTTAGTCTACGTCCTCGACCTGCTCAGGCCCACCGCCGAAAGCTTTTTGCGCCAGCGCCGCTTGCATGAACTCGTCGAGATCGCCGTCGAGCACACTGGCTGTGTTTGATGTGGATACACCAGTCCGTAGATCCTTTACCATTTGATAGGGCTGCAGCACGTAGGAACGAATTTGGTGGCCCCATCCAATATCGGTTTTGGCAGCCTGTTCAGCTGCCGCTTTATCCTCTCTCTTCTTCATCTCAATCTCGAACAGCTTGGCGCGCAGCATGTCCCAGGCCATCGCGCGGTTGCGATGCTGCGACCGGTCCTGCTGGCACTTCACCACGATATTGGTCGGAATGTGCGTAAGGCGAACGGCGGATTCAGTCTTGTTCACGTGCTGACCGCCGGCGCCCCCCGAACGCATGACATCGGTACGGACGTCGTTCTCATTGATTTCGATCTTGATGCGGTCGTCTACCACGGGAAACACGACAACACTGGCAAACGAGGTGTGCCGGCGCGCATTGGAATCGAAGGGCGAGATGCGCACCAGCCGATGCACCCCGTTCTCGCTCTTGAGCCAGCCATAAGCGTTGTGGCCTTTGATCATCACGGTCGCCGACTTGATGCCGGCGCCCTCGCCCTCGCTCTCCTCAATCCATTCGACCTTGTAGCCGTGCGCCTCGGCCCAACGCACATACATGCGCATGAGCATATTGGCCCAGTCCTGGCTCTCGGTGCCGCCGGCGCCAGCATGGACTTCGAGATAGCAGTCATTGGCGTCGGCCTCGCCGGATAGCAGCGCTTCCAACTCTCGCCGCGCCACCTCGGCCCTCAGCCGCTTGAGCGCGGCTTCAGCTTCGCTGATGGTCTTGTCGTCTTTCTCCGCCTCACCGAGCTCTATCAAGGTGAGTTGATCTTCAAGCTCCTGCTCGATCCGGCCGATAGCCTTAAGCTGGTCGTCGAGCGCATCACGCTCGCGCATCACACGTTGCGCTCGTGCCTGATCGTTCCAGAGATTGGGGTCTTCCGACTGCTTGTTTAGCTCGGCAAGGCGCCGCGTCGCGGTGTCGACGTCAAAGATGCCTCCTCAGCAGCCGCACTGACTGCTTGATTTCCTCGACCAGATTCTGAGTTTCCGCGCGCATATTAAATTCCATTGCCACAGGAGCGGCACCATTTCGATTCGTGTGCGTGGATTTAGCGATGCACCCGGATCGGCGCAACCGCCGCGGGCCGGACTATCAGTACAGCCCACCTGTGCCCGAACGCACCGCGCGGTCGGCGTCAGGGCTGACACCAATGCCCCAGGACCGTCCGCCGCCGTCTGCCCCTTCGCCGTTGCCGACAACCGAGTAGTTATCGGGTGGCGCCGTGCCGGGCTTGAAAGCCTCGAGGATCGCCCGCTCCGTGCCGGGGGCGGCGCGCGTTCCGCTCTTCAGATCGACACGGACGAGCTTGATCCCCGGCGGTACGCGAAACGGCACCGACGCCTTGTCAGCGAGCGCGACCTTCATGAAATCCTTGACGATTGGCGCAGATAGGCGACCGCCGGTCGCGCCGCGGCCAAGATGGCGCGGTTTGTCGTAGCCCATATAGACACCAACCACGATGTCCGGCGTAAAGCCGATGAACCAGGCATCCTTTTCATCGTTGGTGGTGCCGGTCTTGCCGGCAACCGGCTTGCCGATCTCCTTTTGGAAGCCCGCCCCTGCCGCAGTGCCACGTTGGACCACGCCCTCCATCATCGACGTGATCTGGTAGGCGGTCATCGGGTCGAGTACCTGCTGGCGCCGGTCGATGAGTGAGGGCTCCGGCTGGTTCTCCCATTTTTTGCCATCACAGCCTACGCATTCGCGCTCGTCATGCTTGTAAACTGTGTGGCCGTAACGGTCCTGGATGCGGTCGATCAAGGTTGGCTTAATGCGCCGGCCGCCGTTGTCGAACATCCCGTAAGCGGTCGTCATGCGCAGCAGCGTAGTCTCGCCCGCTCCGAGCGCGAACGACAGATACGGCGGCAATTCATCATAGACGCCAAAGCGCTTGGCATAATCGGCAATCAGCGGCATGCCGATGTCCTGTGCCAGACGCACCGTCATCACGTTACGTGAGTGTTCGAGGCCGAAACGCAAGGTGGAAGGACCGTAGAAATTGTTTTCGTAGTTTTCAGGTCTCCAAACGCCGATGCCAGGCCCCTGGTCTATCTCGAGCGGGGCGTCGAGCACGATAGTCGATGGCGTGTAGCCGTTATCGAGCGCGGCCGCGTAGACGAAAGGTTTGAAAGACGAGCCGGGCTGGCGCAACGCTTGGGTCGCGCGGTTGAACTGGCTCTGATCGAAAGAGAACCCGCCAACCATGGCGAGCACACGTCCGGTCCATGGGTCTTCCACCACCATCGCGCCGGAAACTTCTGGAATCTGATGCAAGACGAATTGGCCTTCGGATTTGGCCGGCTCCACATAAACAACGTCGCCGGGGCTAATGACTTGACTGACTTTCCCGACCGGCTTGCCGCCAGTCTTGGCCCATTTCATACCCTCGAGCGGCAATATGCCGACCGTGCGACCTTTGCTGACAAAGCCGCCCGGTTCGCGTCCCGGCTGCAAGCCAATACGGGCCGATTGATCGCTGACTTCCAACACCACTGCCAATCGCCAGGGTGTTACATCGGCCAAAGCTTTCACGTCGGCAAGTTTGACGCCCCAGTCGCCGCCAATATCAATTTTCGTAACAGGGCCGCGCCAACCTTGCGCTTCATCGAAACGCACCAGACCTTCCGTAAATGTCTTGCGCGCCAGCACCTGCAACTTGGGATCCAGTGAAGTGCGAACGGAGAGACCGCCCTCGTACAACTTCTTCTCACCGTATCGCTCATAAAGTTCGCGTCGAACTTCCTCGGCGAAATATTCAGCGGCGAAGATATGCGCGCTGGTTGCCTTTGATGTCACGCCGAGCGGCGAAAGCTTGGCCTT
>DASWAK010000067.1:0-31745 GCA_036391175.1 Pseudolabrys sp. | reverse complement strand
GCGTGAGGAATCCATCTTGAGGCATCGCGCGAGCATGAGGTGCAAGTAATAGCCAACCTGGGATACAGATTGGACGGTAAGTCGCGCGGTTAGCGGATCATAGTCGGCGAGGCAGGCATGCGGCTCAATCTGCGCGTGGTTAACTTCCGCGCAACTGAACTTCTCTTCACGGACAAGATCCGCCGTCGCCAAGCCCTCCTGCCAATTACCAAATTCATGATGCACTTCACGCTCGAGATTGCCGGGCTTATTGTCGTGCAGCAACGTCGCACCTGGCGCACGAGCTTCGTCTGAAGTGTAATACGCCGGCAATCGCCGCAACTCCAATTCAATTAGATTAATGGCGTGCTCGGCGGTCGCGGCATCTATGGCGGCAACTGCCGCGATTGGTTCGCCGCGGTAGCGCACTCGCTCGCGCGCCATCGGATATTCATTCATGGCAACTGGCAAGACTCCGTAGGTGAATGGACAATCGTCGCCAGTAACGACGGCAATAACGCCATCGAGCGAGCGCGCCTTCGAAACATCCAGCCGGATGATTTCACCATGGCTTACAGGACTACGCAGTATGCGCCCGACCAGGGCGTCGGCATGATCGAGGTCCGCAGTGTAGCGGGCGCGACCAGTGACCTTTTCAATACCATCAATAAGGGGAACGCCGGGGCGAGAGAGCCGGCCGTCTATGATCGGATCAGCAGTCATGAGATTGCCTCGCCGCCGCTTGCACCGACTCGATAATTTTCACGTAGCCAGTGCATCGGCAGAGATTCCCCGATAACGCGGCGCGTATTTCATTTTCGGCCGGCGTTGGATTGCGTCGCAACAGAGCCTCAGCTGCCATAATCATTCCCGGGGTGCAGAAACCGCATTGTGTGCCGAGCTTCTCGTGGAAAGCGCGCTGCAATCGGCTGAGCCGGCCCTGCGTCGCTAAGCCTTCAATCGTTTCAATGTGACGGCCCTCGCAACGGACCGCGAGCGTAATGCAGGACGGAACTGCTTCGCCATCGACCAGGACCGTGCACGCACCGCACTCACCACCATCGCAGCCGGTTTTCACACCGGTGAGGTGAGCGACTTCACGCAAATAGTCGACGAGTAGGTCCCACTCAGCCACGGCGTCTTCACGCCATCGGCCGTTAAGCTTTACTCTCAACAGACGTTTTTTTAGCCGTGAGCCCGGCGCATGCATCGGACTGTTCCTGTGTAAAAATTGCGCCGTTTTACAGGGTGTTTCCATGACAAAAATCAAGGTAACTCAGCCGATTACGGCGTGCGTTGCGTGAATTACCTGACCGAAGTCAAGGATTGGCCGGTGATTAGTCTCTAAGCTTTAAAAACTTAGCATTCTTGGCGAGGCTGATGATGGCGCTTCGCGACTATAACGCTGCTGTCGATTTTGTAGATCGGAATGTCGCTGAAGGGAGGGGCGACAAGACCGCGTTTATCGATCCGGCTCGCAATTTAACTTACGGGGAGTTGCGGGATGCGACGGCGCGCATTGGCCCGATGTTGGCGCGCATGGGCATCGAACCAGAAAATAGAATTGCGCTTGTATTGCTCGACACGGTCGATTTTCCAGTGTTGTTCTGGGGCGCCATCCGGGCCGGTATCGTGCCGGTTCTGGTCAATACGCGGCTGACAGTCGACCAGTATCGCTACCTTTTCGAAGACTCACGTGCCAAGGCTGTTTTTGTATCAACTGCGTTGCTCCCGATCATCCAGGAAGCCGGGAGGGACCTGCCAAATCTTAAGACAATCGTCGTCGTTGGTGGAGGCCCGACATCGGTGCCACGCCTGGACACTCTGCTGGCGGCTGAGAACGAAGGCTCGGCGCCAGCCAGAACCAGCGCGGATGAAGTCGCCTACTGGCTTTATTCATCTGGCACGACCGGAATGCCGAAAGGCGTGATGCATGTCCACTCGAACCCGATGGTTATGGCAAAAAACGCCGGTCAGCGTCGCATCGGTTATCGGGAAGATGACGTCGTGTTTTCTGCGGCGAAACTATTTTTCTCTTATGGCCTCGGCAACGCGATCTTCTGTCCGATGTTGGTGGGAGCAACTTCAGTATTTTACCCTGAACGGCCGACCCCTCAGACGGTGTTCGAAATGCTGCGGGGCTACCAGGCGACGATGTTTTTTGCGGTGCCTACACTTTATGCGGCAATGCTCTCCGATCCCGAATGCACGGCGGAAAAAATGTCGAGCCGATTGCGGCTCTGCTTTTCGGCAGGCGAGCCCTTGCCTGCTCATGTTGGCCTGACCTGGAAGCAACGATTCGGTCTCGACATCGTGAACGGCGTCGGCTCGACTGAGATGGGGCATCTTTTTCTGACTAATCTTCCGAATGCCGTGGAATACGGCACCTCCGGGGTGGCGGTAGACGGCTACGATCTCAGGCTCGTTGACGATGCTGGGAACGAAGTTGGCGACAATGAAATTGGAGAGCTTTTAGTATGCGGTGAGTCGGCGGCGGCCGGATATTGGAATCAGCGCGAAAAATCGCGTCACACATTTTTGGGCAAGTGGACCCGCACCGGCGACAAATATCTGCGGCGACAGGACGGAGTGTATACCTACTGCGGCCGCACAGACGATATGTTCAAAGTTAGCGGCATCTGGGTTTCACCATTCGAGGTTGAGGACGCATTAATCAGCCACCCCAAGGTCCTCGAGGCGGCTGTCGTTCCGGCCGAAGACGACAACGGCCTTATCAAGCCAAAGGCATTTGTGGTGCTTAGGGACCGCCGGCAAAACGATGGTAGCCGCGCGCTTTATGAAGAACTCAAGGTTCATGTAAAGCGCGCCATCGGTCCCTGGAAATATCCGCGCTGGATTGAATTTATCGACAGTTTGCCTAAGACCGCGACTGGAAAAATCCAACGTTTCATGTTGCGTGAAAAAGAGCTTATTGCACACGATGGGGAGCACTAATGCCGCCGCTCTCGCATTTTGTTTGGCCTTTCTTTGGCGAGAACCACCGTCAATTTGGCATGGCACTTTCAAAATGGGCTGACAAAGAGGTTGGCCAATACATCAATCACACAGACGTTGATAAATCTTGCCGGGCGCTTGTTCGTGTGTTGGGTAAGGCGGGTTGGCTGCGGAATGTTGTACCGGCAGCATACGGCGGTTTGTCGGAAAGGCTCGATGTGCGCACGCTTTGCGCTGCGCGCGAAATTCTCGCCTGGTACGACAGCCTCGCCGATTTTGCCTTCGCCATGCAGGGCCTGGGGACCGGTTCGATATCGCTTTTTGGTAACGACGAGACGAAAGCCAAATATTTGCCGCCGGTACGCGACGGCCTCCATATTGCGGCTTTTGCGCTAACGGAACCGGAGGCCGGCTCCGATGTGAGCGCGTTGGCAACGACCGCGACTAAGGACGGCCCGGCACATGTCCGCATTGATGGGATAAAAACCTGGATCTCCAATGGCGGGATCGCAGATCACTATGTAGTTTTTGCACGAACTGGCGAGGCGCCTGGCGCGAGGGGATTGTCAAGCTTCATCGTCGAGGCTGATACACCGGGTCTCGAGGTCGCTGGCCGGATCAATATTATTGCTCCGCATCCGCTCGCCACCCTTCGCTTCACCGGTTGTCGCGTGCCGCTCGCAAATCGACTCGGGGGGCCAGGCGAGGGCTTCAAGGTTGCAATGGCAACCCTCGACATCTTTAGATCCACGGTGGCTGCTGCGGCACTCGGGCTGGCACGCCGCGCTTTCCATGAAATGAGCGATCACGCGGCAACACGCAACATGTTCGGAGCACCGCTGGCGGATCTCCAACTCACCCAGGCCGCCATCGCGGATAGTGCGATCGACATCGATGCCGCCGCGCTGCTGGTCTATCGCGCGGCTTGGGAAAAAGATCGCGGCGCGGCGCGTATCACACGTGAAGCTTCGACGGCAAAGGCGTTTTCGACCGAGATGGCGCAACGCGTGATCGATCGCGCTGTGCAGTTATTCGGCGGCAATGGCGTACGAGTTGGCGTTAAGGTTGAGGCGCTTTATCGCGAAATTCGCGCCTTGCGCATCTACGAGGGTGCAACCGAAGTGCAAAAACTGATCGTGGCGCGGGAAGTGATGAAAGCGCGCGAGACTATGCGCCGCGAAGCGGCGGAGTAGGGAATGATGCTGCTGACCGAGGAACAGGAACAGGTTCGAGACATTGCACGCGAATTCGCGCAGCGCTCCTTGCTGCCCCATTCAGCCGAGTGGGATAGTCAAGCTGTGTTTCCGCAGGAGGCTCTGCGCGAATTGGGCAGGCTCGGTTTCATGGGAATGACAGTGCCGCTGGAATGGGACGGGGCCGGTTCCGATTACATTGCATATGCGCTTGCGCTGGAGGAAATTGCGGCCGGCGACGGCGCGGTCTCGACGATCATGAGCGGCCATAACTCAGTCGGCTGCATGCCGCTGGTCGCGTACGGATCGCCGGCCCAGAAGGAAAAATATTTGCGGCCGATGGCGCGGGGTGAGTTGTTGAGCGCGTTCTGCCTCAGCGAACCGCAAAGCGGTTCGGACGCCGGCGCTATCCGAACGCGTGCCGAGCGCCGGCATGGAAGCTACATTCTCAATGGGACAAAGCAGTTCATCACTTCGGGCAAGAACGCCGACGTTGCTTTGGTCTTTGCTGCTACGGACCTCACGCTCGGCAAACGAGGCATAAGCTGCTTCATCGTTGAAACGCGGCAATCCGGTTATTGTGTCGGTCGCATTGAGAGCAAGATGGGGCAACACGCGTCCGACACGTGTGAAGTGCGTTTCGAGGATCTCAGCGTGGGAGAGGACAACCGGCTCGGCGCTGAGGGCCAAGGTTATCATATTGCACTTGCCAATCTGGAAGGCGGACGTATTGGCATCGCTGCACAAGCCGTGGGAATGGCCCGTGCAGCTTATGAGATAGCGCTCGGTTACGCGCAGGAGCGCAAGGCCTTTGGCAAGCCGATTATCGAACATCAGGCCGTCGCTTTCCGCCTGGCCGACATGGCGACCCAACTCGAGGCCGCACACCAGCTCGTACTCCATGCAGCCGCCTTACGCAGCCTAGGACTGCCTTGTCTCAAACAAGCATCGATGGCGAAACTGTTTTCCACCGAGGCAGCCGAGCGCATCTGTTCCGACGCAATACAGACGATGGGCGGCGCCGGCTATATGACCGATTACGGTGTTGAGCGGATTTTTCGGGCCGTGCGGGGAAGTAAAATCTATGAGGGCACAAACGACATTCAGCGCCTGGTCATTGGCCGCGCGATTGTCGCCGACACACAGCGAGAACGGCGGAACTGAAAATGCTTCTGACGGACACAAAGGATGCTGTGACCACCCTAACGCTGAGCCATCCTCCGGTTAACGCGATCAGTGAAGCATGGGTGCAAGCATTTGACGCAAAGCTCGACCAATTAGCCAACGGCCCGCGCTACACCGTTTTGCATATCCGCTCGGACCAGAAAGTGTTTTGTGCAGGCGCCGATCTCAAGGAAGTTCGCGCGCGCATGGACGCGTCCGACGGCGCCGACCGTATGTATGCCTACGTAGCCAGCATCCAGCGGCTTTACGCACGGATCGAGCGGTTGCCCCAAGTTACCTTGGCCGAGATCGGCGGCGCGGCGATGGGCGGCGGCCTTGAATTGGCGTTGGCGTGTGACCTGCGAATCGCGGCGACCGAAGCCAATTTGGGGCTGCCGGAGGCTCGGCTCGGATTAATCCCTGGCGCCGGTGGAACGCAGCGTCTCACCCGCTTGTGCGGCCCTGCGCTCGCCGCACGGCTCATTCTCGGTGCCGAGGTAATTGATGGCGCGGCTGCGGAAAGGCTGGGCGTGGTTCATTGGACGGCGCCGCGCGTCGAACTCCCGCAGCGCGCCGCCGAGATTGCTCACCGTATCGCAAGGCTTTCGGCCGCTGCCCTTACAGCCTGCAAGAACTGCATCTCAGCAGCCGTGCCAAAAGATCGCGGCGGGTATAGCGACGAATTAGATTTCACCCGGCTGTTGCTTAACGATGCCGAGACGCGCCAGCGCGTCGATGCCTTTTTTGCTGGTTCGGCTGAGCCTTCGATGCAGAGAAAAACGGGAGCAGCGCGATGAAGTTCGACGGCAAGGTTGTACTGGTCACCGGCGGTGCCTCCGGCATCGGCAAGGCCACAGTGATGGCGTTTGCCCGCGCCGGCGCAACGGTGATCTGCGCCGACATCAACGCCGCCAAAGGCGAAGAGCTGAAGCAGGAAGTCGCCGGCACCAATCTCAATGTCGATTTCGCCGCCATCGATATGGGCAATTCCGACTCGATCCGAGCCGCCGCCATTGAAGTGCTTAAAAAATATCCGCGCATCGACATTCTGGTGAACGGTGCTGGCTGGGGCGATATCCAACCCTACATTCAGAATTCTCCGGATTTCATCAACCGCGTGATCGCCATCAACCTCGCCGGTCCGGCGCATCTGACCCAGGCGCTGCTGCCGCCGATGATCGCCGCTAACGGGGGCAAGATCATCAACATCGCCAGCGATGCTGGACGCGTCGGTAGTGGTGGCGAGACGGTTTATGCCGGCGCCAAAGGCGGGCTTATCGCTTTCACCAAATCGCTCGCGCGCGAAGTCGCCCGCTACTCGATCAATGTCAACTGTGTTTGCCCGGGACCGACCGATACGCCGATGCTCGCCACCCGCTCGGAGAAGCTGCGCGAGGCTTTCCTCAAGGCGATTCCGTTCCGGCGCTTCGCCAAGCCGGAGGAAATCGCCGACGCCGTGCTATTCTTCGCTAGCCCGCAAGCCGACTACGTCACCGGCCAGGTGATGAGCGTGAGCGGCGGGCTCACTTTCGCAGGTTAATGCATGATCTCGAAAAGCGAGAGCTGGTTTTCGGAAAAGATCGTGCGCACAGTAAAATGGAGGCATCGATGACTGTAGTTGCAGTGGGTAAAGATGTGGGTGGTGGCGACACCGCGGCGCGCTTTCGCCCTACTGGACTCGATTTTTCCAATTTTAAGCCAAAGCACTTTCTTTGGAAGGTCGACGGCAAGGTGGCGACTATCACCTTGAACCGGCCGGAGCGTAAAAATCCGCTGACGCTCGAGTCCTACGCCGAGTTGCGCGATACGTTCCGCAACCTCGTCTATGCGGACGGCATCAAGAATATCGTAATCACGGGTGCTGGTAGTAATTTCTGCTCCGGCGGCGACGTGCACGAAATCATCGGCCCGCTGGTCGAGATGCAGCGCAAGGATGACATGGTGGGCCTGCTCGCCTTCACGCGTATGACGGGTCAGCTCGTTAAGGAGATGCGGGCCTGTCCGCAGCCGATCGTTGCAGCGATTGACGGCATCTGCGCCGGCGCGGGCGCGATCGTCGCCATGGCGTCGGACTTGCGTGTCGGCACTGCGCGCAGCAAGGTCGCTTTTCTGTTTGTGCGCGTCGGCCTCGCCGGCGCCGACATGGGCGCTTGCGCGATCCTGCCACGTATTATCGGCCAAGGTCGCGCATCCGAGCTACTTTATACGGGCCGTACCATGGACGGCACCGAGGCCGAACGCTGGGGCTTCTATAACAAGCTGAGCGAGCCGGAGAATGTGCTCGCCGACGCGCAGGCGCTGGCCAAGGCATTGTCGGATGGTCCGAGTTTCGCCAACTCAATGACCAAGAAGTGCCTGCATCAGGAATGGAATATGGGCGTCGAGGAGGCGATCGAGGCCGAGGCGCAGGCGCAGGCAATTTGCATGCAAACCAAGGACTATGAGCGAGCTTACGAGGCCTTTGTCGCCAAGCAGAAACCGGTGTTCCAGGGTGACTGATAGCGATCGAAACCTAGCGCATGAATGACCTAACATCTTACAAAATGACCGCCGTGCGTCCGCCGAATTGGCGAGTGTAACGTCGATCATCCGTGCACCGATCAAGGCGGGGAAACGCACGATGTTTTCGCAGCTGAAATTCGCAATCATTCTCTTCGGGCTCACGCAACTCCTCAGATTTGCGGCCTGGCGGCATTCGCATTTTACGGCACGCCTCAAAGAGCGAAATTTGACGGCGCAGATCAAGGCGCGCGACGAGGGCATCGGCCGCTGGATTGAGCTGCGCGACGGTAAAATCCGGTCGCGCGCCGGCCTGCACGCCAAGCCCGATATCACGCTTGCCTTCAAGAACGCCGCCACCGGCGCGTCGTTACTGACGCCGCCGATCAACTGGCTCAACCAGATCAATGCGCAGAAGGATTTCACATTGAGTGTCGAGGGGTCTGAAGACCTGACGAACTGGTTTGCGCAGATTCTCATGGGGATGCAGACCGCGCACTGGAAATTCGGCACGCCGATGCCGGACGGTTCGATGCGCTATTGCAATATGACCAATGGCGGGCCGGTGTTCATCACCGTCAAGGACAACAAGATCGTGCGCATGACGCCGATCGATTTCGACGAGACCGATCCGCAGCCCTGGACCATCGAAGCGCGTGGCCTGAAGTTTACGCCGCCGCGCAAGACCACGCTCGCCCCGCACGGGCAGAACGCTAAGTCGATCGTTTACGCGCCCAACCGGCTGCTGCACCCGATGAAGCGGGTCGACTTCGATCCGAACGGCAAACGCAATCCGCAGAGCCGCGGCAAGTCGGAATACGTGCGCATCTCCTGGGACGCCGCACTCGACCTCGTCGCCAACGAGATCAAGCGCTGCAGGCGCGACCACGGGCCTGGCGCGATCGCCACCTCGCACGGCTCGCATCACACTTGGGGCAACATCGGCTACTACCTGTCGGCGCTCTACCGCTTCGCCAATGCGGTCGGCATGACGCGCGTGCACCACAATCCCGATAGCTGGGAAGGCTGGTACTGGGGTGCCGTGCATCATTGGGGCTACACGCTGCGCGTCGGCCAGTCGGAAACCTACGGCACGGTCGAAGACTGCCTGCAGCACTGCGACATGATCGTTTTCTGGTCGGCCGATCCGGAGAGCACGTCGGGCTCCTATGGCGCGCAGGAAGGCACCGTGCGCCGGCAGTGGCTGAAGAACCCGAAGCTCGGTATCAAGGTCGTGCACATCGACCCCTATTACAATGCCTCGGCGCAGTTCATCCCCGGCAAGTGGTTCTCGCCCAAGCCGACTACGTCGCCCGCCATGGCGATGGCGATCGCCTATGTGTGGATCAAGGAAGGCCTCTACGACAAAGATTATGTGAAGACCCACACGGTCGGCTTTGACAAGTGGAAGGCCTATCTGCTCGGCGAGGAGGACGGCACGCCCAAGACGCCGGAATGGCAGGAAAAAGAAACCGGTGTCCCGGCCAAAGACGTGCGCGCGCTCGCCCGCGAGTGGGGCAAGAAGCGCGTCTATCTCGCGCCCGGTGGCTGGGGCAACGGCCATGGCGGCGCATGCCGCAATCAAACCGGCATCCAGTGGGCGCGCACCATGGTGTGCCTGGCGGCGATGCAGGGTCTCGGCAAGCCCGGCATCAACATGGGGAATCTACAATGGGGCTGCCCGCTCGACTTCAATTTCTATTTCCCCGGCTATGCCGATGGCGGCATGTCGGGCGATTTGGAAAACACCTCGATGCCGATCGAGCTCTATCAGCGCATGCCGCAGCTGCCGAGCATGAACTCCAGCTTCCAGCGCATCCCGCGCATCTACATGCCGGAAGCGATCGCCGACGGCAAAGCCGAAGGCTGGCCGTGGATCGGCAAGTCGATCGAGCACCAGTTCGCCAAGTTCAGCTATCCGGCGCCCGGCCATTCGCCGGTGCGCATGCTGTACAAATACGGCGGCTCGATGATTGCGACCATGAACAACACCAACCGCCATGTGCGGATGTACCAGTCGGAGAACCTGGAATTCGTGGTTAACCAGTCGATCTGGTTCGAAGGCGAGGCGAAGTTCGCCGACCTGATCCTGCCGGCGTGCACCAATTTCGAGCGCGTCGACATCTCGGAATGGGCCGGTCTCGGCGGCTACGGCCATCACGGCCAGCAGCAGCTCAATCACCGTGTCATCATCTTCCAGGCGCCGGCGATCAAGGCGCTCGGCGAGTCGAAGACCGACTACTGGATCTTCACCGAGATCTGCAAACGGCTCGGGCTTGCCAACTATTTCAACGAGGGCTGCAACGAGATCGACTGGGTCAAGCGGCATTTCGATGCGTCGGACCTGCCCAAGGTGATCTCATGGAAGAAGTTCATCAAGCGCGGCTACTATGTGCTGCCGGCCGAGAAGGAGCACTTGCGCGCGCCGGTGTCATTCCGCTGGTTCTGGGAGAACCGCAAGAAGGACGTGCCGGAAGCGCAGCCGCTGCCGTCCGATTACACCGAGGAATTTCTGCGCGGCTTGCAGACGCAGTCGGGCAAGCTCGAATTCGAATGCAGCAGCCTCAAGCGCTTCCCCGACCCGGAGCGGCCGCCGGTCGTCAAATACGAGCCGTCATGGGAGGGTCCGCATTCGGGTGCGCTGTTTGAACGCTATCCGCTGCAGCTGCTCACCCCGCACTCGAAATATTCCTACCACACGCAAGGTGACGGCAAGGATTCGTTCCTGCTCAACATCGAAGATCACCGCGTCAACATCGATGGCTATTTCTATTGGCTGATCCGGCTGAACGCCGACGACGCAAAAGAGCGCAACATTGGCAAGCACGATCTGGTCAAGGTCTACAACGACCGCGGCGCGGTGATCTGCGCCGCGCTGCCGACGCAGCGGCTGCCGCGCGGCGTCTGCCACGGCTACGAGTCCTCGGCGGTCTACGATCCGATGGGCGAGCCCGGCAAGTCGGTCGATCGCGGCGGTGTCCTCAATCTGCTGACGCCCGAGCGCACGCAGACCAAGACCACGCATTCGCTCGCCGGCGCCAACGCGCTGGTCGAGGTCGAACCGTGGGACGGCAAGACCGCTTTTGTCGCAGCGGCCTTCGCGGCCAAGGCCTCGGATAAGAAAATCCGTACCAGGCGCAAGGCGGCACCGCTGGTGCCGGCGAAATAATGACGTTTCACAACCGGAGAAGAGACTCAAATGGCGTACATATTCAAAGAGGACGAGCTGCCGTCGCTGATCGACGCGAAAGCGGCGCGCGAGCGCATTTTCTTCGTCAATCAGGAGCTCGCCAAGATCGACGATATGCTCGCCGGCGTCATGCACTACAAGAAGGACGCGGCTTCGCCCTTGCATCTGCACAAGAACTGCGAGCACTTCTATTTCATCATCAACGGCAAGGCGACGGTGGAGTCGGATCAGGGTGTGCGCCCGGTGGGGCCTGGCGACATGATCTTCATCCCGGCCGAGGAGAAGCATCGCCTGCGCGCCACCGAGCCGCTGTTCTACTTCGAGTTCCAGGCGCCTAACCGCTTCAAGACCACCATTCTGGAAGGCACCGATGACGACCTGCGCTGGGAGCGCAAGGACGGCAAAGTGTGGATTCAGACCTGATCATCCGGTGCAAAGAGGACAAACAGCCATGTCGTTGACATTCATCGATACCAACAAGCTCCCGAAGAAGTCCGTGCCCGGCCAGGGCGATGTGACCGAAGTGCTGAATGAGGCGCTTTGCGGCGCCAAGAACGTGCACGGCTCGCTGCATTGGCTGAAGGCGGCGGAGACCTTTACCCCGGCTGCCTCTAACAAGCACCAGCTCATCTACGTGATGGACGGCGAGGGCAGCATCCGCCTCAACGACCGCGACTATGAAGTCGGGAAGGGCGGCGGCATCTATCTCGGGCCTTCCGAGACCGCGACCATCAAGGCAGGCGCTTCGCTCAAGCTGCTCCAGCTGGTGGTGCCGCAGATACCGAAGTGACGGGTCGCTCAGCGCGGGACGCGGCCTGAGGGTCGCCTCTCGCACGGGCGGACTTCTGCAACGATACGAGATCAGTGATGAAAAAGTGGAACATGATCATCGACGTCGCCGAGTGCACCAATTGCAATTTGTGCACGCTCGCGGCCATGGACGAATACGTCGGCAACGAGTTTCCCGGCTATTCGGCGCCGATGCCGAAGCATGGTCACAAGTGGATCAATATCCTTCAAAAGGAGCGCGGCCAGGTGCCGGCCGTCGACGTCGCCTACGTGCCCACGATGTGTAACCACTGCGACGACGCGCCCTGCGTCGCCAAAGGCAAAGGTGCGGCCAAGAAGCGCGGCGACGGCATCGTTCTCATCGATCCGGTCAAGGCGAAAGGGCGTAAGGACCTCGTGGAAGCCTGTCCCTATGGCCACATCTGGTGGAACGAGGAGCTGCAGGTGCCGCAAGCTTGGACATTTGACGCCCATCTGATCGATAGTGGCTGGCAACAGACGCGCGGTCAACAATCGTGCCCAACGGGCGCTATGCGCGCGGTTTGCGTAGCGGACAACGAGATGGCGAAACTTGCAGCCGAACAAGGACTCGAGGTCATAAAGCCCGAGCTCGGCACAAAGCCACGCGTCTACTACAAGAATTTGTGGCGTTTTTCGAAATGCTTCATCGGCGGTTCAGTATCGGCGCGGACGAACGACGGCACTATCGATTGCGTCGAGGGAGCGGTCGTGCGCCTTCTCAAAGATGGCGATGTGGTCGCGGAAGCGGCAACCGATAATTACGGCGATTTCAAATTCGATCGACTTAACGAAAACTCGGGCCAATACATTGTGGAGATATCGGCTGAACGGGCAAAGAAGACACTCACCGTGCAGCTTGGTATGAGCATCAATCTCGGTGAGATCAGACTCTGACTTCAGCGGCAATACAATCGGTCAACCGAGGTCACCAAAACAACCGAAGATGTAGGTCTGTATGGCTGAACCTTCGATCCCACTTGTTTTTTCGCAACTCAGCGGAATCTATCAAACCTTTGCTCCCTGGGCCGAAGCGCTTTTACGTGGTGTTGTCGGGCTGGCGCTGGTGCCGCACGGGCTGCGCATAACTTTTGGTTTTTTTCCTAATACTGGGCAGCCGTTACAAAATATCGGACTTCTCGCCAATTACTTGGACACGCAGGGCTATCGGCCGGGGAAAGTCTGGGCGTTGGCTATTTCAGCGACACAGCTTGTCTGCGGGCCGTTACTTGCCGTCGGTTTGTTCACGCGCCTTGTTGCGGTGCCCGTCGTTTTGTTTCTGCTGGTGACAAATATCGAGCGTTGGCGCGTTGGAAAATATTTCTGGAACCAACTGGGACTTGAATACACGCTGATGTGGACAATTGCGGCCTTTTATTTTATCGTGCACGGGGGCGGAGCCTATTCATTAGATAGGCTCGTCATTGGCCGTGAATTCTAATCGTTTATTCGTGTTTAAGGGATGCCCTGGGCGAGCATAACGATCGGAAATCGCTCGGATGCCGGTCTGCGCAAGCCGAGGGTCAATGCATAGCTGCGCTGTCCTCGTCAGACTCTCCGAGATAGGCCTGGCGGACCTCTCCGCTGGCGCGAATGGCTTCCGGCGTGCCCGAAGCAATCGCTTGGCCATAAACAAGGACCGTAATTCGGTCAGCGAGAGCGAACACCGCCTCCATGTCGTGCTCGACCAGAAGGATGGTTAGGTCACGCTTCAACGCGCGCAACATCTCGACCATCTGGGCGGACTCCTCCGGCCCCAGCCCAGCCATTGGTTCATCGAGCAGCAGCATGCGCGGCTGGCTGGCGAGTGCCACGGCCAGTTCGAGCAGGCGGTGTTCCCCATGACTTAGCGCGGACGCTGGCAAATCGGCGCGTTGAGCGAGGCCCACCCGCGCTAGCGCCGCTCGCGCTGGCTGGCGCAACTCCGGATCCTCGCGTGCATTGTGCCAGAAACGGAATGAGTGTCCGGCATGTGCCTGCACCGCCAGCGCCACGTTGTCGAGCACACTGAGATCGAGAAACAAAGATGCTATCTGGAACGTACGCGCCAGGCCCAAGCGGTTGCGTCTATGAATTGGTAGGCCGGTGACATCATTTCCAGCAAAGCGAATGCGACCGGAATCGGGAATCACTTGGCCGCCGAGCTGAGCAATCAGTGTGGTTTTGCCGGCACCGTTTGGGCCGATCACTGCGTGCAATTCGCCGGCGACAACATTGAGTGTAAGATTATCAGTCGCGACGATACCTTCGAAGCGCTTGGCCAGATTAATAACCTGCAGAAGCGGTTCGCTCATGTCTGCTCGATTGTAGGATTAATTGTCCGGTTAAACCAAAAAATTAGAACCTAGGTTAGATAGATCCTTGATTTAGCACAATACCGCCGCGCTTAATTTCTCATGATAAACCATTGCGGCGCTTGTCCGTCCGCCTTCCTTCTTTAATGGAGCGGGCATAGGCATCAGATTGGGAAGAATTTGATGGACCAGCTCAAACGGACGAAGAAGACGGCTGGTGTCGCTGGAAAATGAATTTTTGGACAGCTTGCGTGAGATTGCTGGCTACGGAACTAGGGCAGTAGCCATGCTGATAGAACAGATCAATCGCGACCGCGGTAACTGCAATTTATCGTCCGCAGTTCGTATATTTGTCTTTAACTATTTTCGGGCGCGAGAAAAAATGAACAGTGCCGCTTTATCTATCACCGTGTCGGACCAAGATGTAGTGCGACTTACTGAAAATGTTTAACTGCCGTGTCGGCGCCGGGATGTAAAGACGCTGCTTGGGACGCGGTGCTTTGCATAGATAATGCAGGGACCTAGGGGTGGCTGGACCGAGAGTTAGAGGATTGGAATGTCGGCTTGCGGGTGCATTAATAGCAGGCTTTAAGGCACCGTGATCCAAGCCGGGCCGCCGAATCACAGGAATATATCTCGATGAAAGAGGATAGGTTTGTTCCACCTGAAGGCGCATTTACACGCACAGTGCCAATTCGTTTTTCTCACTGTGATCCTGCAGGCATCGTCTATTTCCCCCACTATTTTGACATGTTCAATGGCTTAATTGAGGATTGGTATACTGAACAACTTGGCGTTGATTATGCCAAATTGATCTTGAACGATCGATACGGTTTTCCTTTCGTTCACATTGAGACAGATTTTAAGTTACCAAGTCGAATGGGCGAAAACCTCGATCTCACATTGCTTCTTACGAAGATTGGACACTCTTCATTGAGTGTTGTCATTGTAGGTCATCTAGCTGGTGTCGAGAGATTACGAGCCCGCTTGGTAACTGCAATGATGTCGTTAGAGACGCAACAGAAAGTCGAGTTGCCGCGCGCTTTACGTGATCGATTTGAGACTTATTTGAAGCTTACCGGGCAAACACAAAGCTGAGTGTTAATCTCGCTGGCAAGCAAGCCGGCCTACCTACCGGTGCAGGCGCTGATCAAGTACGAACTGGTGATCAATCTCAAGACTGCCAAGGCGCTTGTTACTTATCGATCGCTACGAGCGGCGAGCGCTGTCACGCTGTAAACTTGCAATTCGCGAATTAGATTCTGCGCGACAGCAAGCGACATGTGACTGCTAATGATATAGGAACATAATCCGACAAAAGGAAACGAGATAGCTCGGTCCTCAGTTTTGGCAAAACGAACCCAAGAGGGTATCGAAATCGAATACCGGAGGACTTTTGCATGGACGTCTTCGAAGCCGTCGCCTCACGCTACTCATGTCGCGCGTTTTTGCCGACACCGGTGCCCGAAAAAATCATTCGAGAGATCGTTGAGCGAGCGGCGCGTGCGCCATCTGGCGGCAATGTCCAGCCCTGGCGCGTGCATGTGCTGGGCGGCGCAAGGCTGAAGCAACTGCGAACGATCGTGCAGGCACGGTTCGATGAATTGCCGCACATTGAGGGCGCTGAATATGACATTTATCCACGTGATTTGAAGGAACCTTATGAAACCCGTCGCCGCCGGGCCGGCGTTATGCTTTATCAGTCGATTGGCGTCACGCGTGAAGACCGCACTGGACGCTATCGCCAATATGCGCGCAATTTTCTGTTCTGTGATGCGCCGGTCGGCCTGTTCTTCTCGATCGACCGAAGCATGGGCCCGCCGCCATGGTCGGATCTGGGTGGCTATATTCAGACCGTAATGCTGCTTGCCCGCGGCTACGGGCTGCACAGTTGCGCCCAGGAAGCCTGGACGCATTGGCACAAGACGCTTCCGCCCTTTCTTGGACTTCCCCGCGAGTACATGCTGTTTTGCGGCATGGCCATAGGCTTTGCCGATGAAGCCGCCCCAATCAACTCCTGGCGTTCCCCACGCGAGCCGCTCGACATTTATGCGTCATTTGAAGGCTTTGAGAGTTAGCGGAAGCCGGTGCCTAAATCGTTCAGCCCATGTTCACCGGCACGCCGTTAACACCCCCCATGCCGGTTTCCCGACTACTTCCGGCCGTCCTCCTGCTTGGCGCCCTCGGCCTCTCGGCCATCGCCGCCGACGTTCCCCGCCATGGCGCCTGTCTCACCAAGGCTGAACAGCGCGCCGCGGTTGACGCCAATCGAGCGATTTCGCTGGTCCAGGCCATCAAATTGCTGCGGCAGTACCGCAAACACTCTGAAGTGGTCCGCGTGCGACTTTGCCAACGCGACGAGAAACTGGTCTATGTGCTGACTCTGCTCGGCCGCAGTGGCAAAGTGGTCAACGTAACCGTTGACGCCGTAAGCGGCGAATATCATGCCGGACCGTGAGTGGAGAATAATGCCTTGCGCCTCCTCGTGATCGAGGACGATCCAGACCTGAATCGCCAACTCGCCACTGCTCTGACCAATGCCGGCTATGTCGTTGATCGCGCCTTCGATGGCGAGGAGGGCCACTATCTCGGGGAGTCCGAACCTTACGATGCGGTCATTCTCGATATCGGATTGCCGAAAATGGATGGCATCTCGGTCTTGGAAGCCTGGCGACGCACCGGGCGTGCCATGCCGGTGCTCATGCTGACCGCTCGCGACCGCTGGAGCGATAAGGTGCAGGGTTTCGACGCAGGCGCCGATGATTATGTCGCCAAGCCATTCCACATGGAGGAAGTGCTGGCACGCGTGCGTGCGCTTCTGCGTCGATCGGCTGGCCACGCCAAGAGCGAGTTCAACTGCGGGCCCGTGCGACTCGACACCCGCACCGGCCGCGTCTCGGTCAACGGTAACCCCGTCAAGCTCACCAGCCACGAATACCGCTTGCTTGCCTATTTGATGCACCACACAGGTCGTGTGGTATCGCGCACGGAGCTGGTCGAGCATCTATACGACCAAGACTTTGATCGGGACTCGAATACGGTCGAAGTATTCGTCGGACGCATCCGAAAAAAGCTAGGGGTCGAAATCATCCAGACCGTGCGTGGCCTTGGATATTTGCTCACGTCACCTGATGCACATTAATGCGCGCCAATTCTCTCGCGCTGCGTCTTTTCCTTTCAGCCACCGCATGGGCGGTGATCATCCTTCTCATCACCGGTATCGTGCTGTCGTCGCTCTACCGACAGGCGGTTGAGCGCGCCTTTGATCGTCGCCTGGGCGTTTACCTCCGGACACTGGTAGCTGACGTTGCTTCGCCGGAAGATACAGGCGAAAAATTTCCGCAGTCACTCGGCGAGCCATTGTTTGAGTTGCCGCTCTCCGGCTGGTACTGGCAGGTAACGCGACTAGACCCGGGAAAGACCGAAGTGCGCGCCTCTCGGTCGCTATGGGATGGCGGCCTACCGCACCTGCAAGCATACGGCATTGCTGCTGGCCCTGACGGTTCGCGCGAAGGGTATGTCTCTGGTCCCGAGGATCAGCGGCTCCGGCTTGTCGAGCGCAATATCGATCTTGGCGACGAAGGTCACTACCTCGTTACGGTGGCTGGCGATGCTGCCGAAATTTCTGAGGAAACACGCTCCTTCGACCAGGCACTGGTCATTACATTTTCCATACTTGCCGCAGTATTGTTGCTCACCACTACATTCCAGGTCCGCTTCGGTTTGGCGCCGCTCAAGCGCATCACCAACGGGCTCGCGGCTATCCGTTCCGGCAGTGCTGAGCGCTTAGTCGGAAAATTTCCCGAAGAAATCGCCCCTCTTGCGCGCGAAACGAATGCTCTGATTGACGCTAACAAGGAAATCGTCGAGCGCGCACGCACTCATGTCGGCAATCTCGCTCATGCGCTAAAGACGCCGCTGTCGGTCATGGTGAACGAGGCGACGGCGCGAGGCAGCGAGCCATTTGCGCAAAAAATACTCGA
The DNA here is from genome assembly GCA_036391175.1 of Pseudolabrys sp. Lineage (GTDB taxonomy): Bacteria > Pseudomonadota > Alphaproteobacteria > Rhizobiales > Xanthobacteraceae > Pseudolabrys. Next base: position 13,681 of record DASWAK010000067.1, on the reverse strand, counting down.
ACAGGCTGATATCATGCGCGACCAGGTGGCGCGTCATCTCGAGCGTGCTCACCTCGCAGCCCGCCTCACCGTGGTCGGGTCAGTCACGGAGGTTGTTCCGGTTGTGACGGCGCTCGCACGCACTATGGAAAAGATTCATCGCGATAAGAATCTAACGATTGAGGTCCATGCCGATGACAAAGCCAAATTTCACGGCGAGCGTCCCGACTTTGAAGAAATGATGGGCAATCTCGTTGACAATGCCTGTAAGTGGGCATCGTCTCGGGTGGCGATTGAGGTGGTGAGTGAGCGGCCCGACCAGGTCAGTGCCCGTCGGGTCATTCGTATTATTGTCGATGACGATGGCCGCGGTCTGTCGCCATCCGAGCGCGAACAGGTGGCAAAGCGCGGACAACGACTGGACGAAACAAAGCCCGGCTCTGGTCTTGGTCTATCGATCGTGGTCGAACTGGCGGCGCTCTATGGCGGCGGGCTGACGCTCGGCACAGCGCCGCTCGGCGGGCTGCGTGCCGAGTTGGTTCTGCCAGCGGCATAAGCTCTCTCTATTTTATGCGTGCCCCGCCGGAGTTTTGCCCCAATCCTCCCCTCCCGATAGAATGATCAATGCTGCCGCATGCGTATTCTCACGTCGTTTCTCAGGGGTCGATATGTCCGGTTCGAAATCCGCCGTTGTCGTGGTCATCGGTCTTGCGCTCGCTGCTTGTGCCGGAAGTCCGGATGGGATGGGGCCGGGGCCGAAGGAGAATACCGGGACTTTGATTGGCGCCGGCACCGGAGCGCTGCTCGGCGCCGCGGTTGCCGGTGGTGGTACAGGAAATCGCGTTGCTGGCGCGGCGATCGGTGGCGTGCTGGGCGGTCTGATCGGCAACCGTATCGGCGCGGGGCTCGACGACGAGGACAAGCAGCGTGCTTATGCCGCGCAAATGGACGCGCTTGAGCGTGGTCAATCCGGCGCCCCGGTGTCCTGGCGAAATCCCGATTCGGGGCGTTATGGCACAGTGGTGCCGGGCCCAGCCTACCAACAGGCCGGCCGTAACTGCCGCTCTTATACCCACACCATCTATATTGACGGCCAGCCGCAGACCGCCCGCGGCACCGCCTGCCGCAATCCGGACGGCACCTGGACGGCAATCGGCTAAACGTCGCCACACACTTAATACGAGGCGAATTGTAAAGCTTCATGACTCTCTGGTTCGTATTCGCGCTGATGATAGCGGCGGCGGCTTTCACCGTGCTCTGGCCGCTCAGTCGCGCCAGCGACGTTCAAGCGGGCAGCGATCTCGCGGTTTATCGCGACCAACTGGAAGAACTCGATCGTGATCGTGCGGCCGGTCTGATTGGGGAGACGGATGCGCAGGCCGCACGAGTGGAGATCTCCCGTCGCCTGATTGCCGCCGCTGACGTCGCAGAATTCGCGCATTCATTGCCAATCGGCTCATCGCTCTGGCGCCGACGTGCGATTACCGTTGCTGCTGTGGTGCTGCTGCCACTTGTTGCTGCCACGTTATATCTTACGCTTGGCTCTCCGGAATTGCCTGGTCAACCATTAGCCCGCGTGGGAGGTGCATTGTCTATTGCCGGCATGCCAGGCCCGGGCGCCGAAGACGTGGCCGCTGCTGATAACATGAGCCAGAAGGACCGCGGCGAAATGATCCGCGGCATGGTGGCGCGGCTCGTTGACCGGCTGAAGGAGAACGGGAACGACGTTGAAGGCTGGCAGCGGCTGTTGCGCGCCTATATGGTGCTAGGCGAGCGCGATAAGGCGCACGCTGCGGCCGCCGATGCCAAACGGGCACTCGCTAGGGATCCTGACAAACTCCGCCGCATAGAAGATATGATCAACAATTTGGGACTCCTCGAGGGCTGAGCGAGGCGGAATGACACGTAAGCAGCGGAGATTGGTTCTGATCGGCGCAAGCCTTGGTGTTCTGGCTGTTGCGGCTGCTTTGGTATTAAACGCATTGCGCGATTCGATCGTGTTCTTTAGTTCGCCGACCGACGTTGCAGAAAAACACATATCGCCGGGCACGCGCATGCGCATCGGCGGCCTGATCAAGCCGGGTAGCATAGCACGCGGCGACAATCTTCTCATACGATTTGCAGTCACTGATGGCAAAACCGACATTGGGGTGCGTTATCAAGGCATTGTGCCGGACCTTTTCCGCGAAGGGCAGGGCGTGGTAGCGGAAGGCAAACTTGAGCCGGGCGGCACTCTCGCCGCCGATACTGTGCTCGCCAAACACGATGAGCGTTATATGCCGCGCGAAGTGGTGGATGCCTTGAAAAAGAGCGGGCGCTGGCAAGAAGGTGAGGTACAAGGCGGAGGGGGCAGGCCGCGATGATCCCGGAACTCGGTCACTATGCGTTGGTATTGGCGCTGGCACTCGGCCTGATTCAATCGACTGCGCCGATCGTCGGCGCGCGCGGTCGTGACGGCGCACTGATGCGTCTCGCTAATTCCACTGCCCTAATGCAATTCGCGTTTGTCGCGCTGTCGTTTTCGGCGCTTACAATCTGCTACGTTACGTCCGACTTCTCGGTAGCGACCGTTTTCGAGAACTCTCACTCGTTGATGCCGCTGATCTACAAGATCACCAGCGTGTGGGGGAACCACGAGGGCTCAATGCTCTTGTGGGTTTTGATCCTCTCGCTGTTTGGCGCGCTTGTAGCGGCGTTCGGTGGTAACTTGCCGGCGACATTGAAGGCGCATGTGCTAGCGGTGCAATCGTGGATCGCATGTGCCTTCTATCTGTTCATCCTGCTGACTTCGAACCCGTTCCTGCGGCTCGCGCAGCCGCCATTTGAAGGTCGCGATCTCAATCCGATTTTGCAGGACCCCGGCCTCGCCATCCATCCGCCGCTGCTTTATCTCGGTTATGTCGGCTTCTCCATCGCCTTCTCCTTTGCCATTGCTGCCCTGATCGAAGGCCGCATCGATGCTGCCTGGGCGCGCTGGGTGCGACCGTGGACTTTGGCTGCATGGATATTTCTGACGGTCGGCATCGCGATGGGCTCATACTGGGCTTATTATACACTTGGTTGGGGCGGTTTCTGGTTCTGGGACCCGGTAGAGAACGCTTCGCTGATGCCATGGCTGGCCGGCACTGCGCTGTTGCATTCCGCCGTGGTGATGGAAAAGCGCAATGCTCTGAAAATCTGGACCATCTTGCTGGCGATCCTGACCTTCTCGCTATCGCTGATCGGTACCTTTTTGGTGCGTTCCGGGGTTCTCACCTCTGTGCATGCCTTCGCCACCGATCCCACGCGTGGCGTGTTTATCCTCACCATCCTCGTGCTGTTTATCGGCGGCGGTCTCACCCTTTTCGCGTGGCGCGTATCAATGTTGAAGCAGGGCGGGCTGTTCGCGCCAGTCTCGCGCGAGGGTGCGTTGGTATTCAATAATCTGTTTTTGACCACCGCCTGTCTTACTGTGTTCATCGGCACGCTTTATCCACTGGCACTGGAAGCTCTGACCGGTGAAAAGATTTCGGTCGGCGCGCCGTTTTTCAATCTGACCTTTGGACCTCTGTTTGTGGCGCTGATGTTCGCCATGCCGTTTGGTCCCTTGCTAGCCTGGAAACGCGGCGATCTTTTGGGTGTAGCGCAGCGATTGATGACAGCGTTCGCAATCGGAATCGTAACGGTCGCAATAACCTTCGCGGTAGAAGGCGGCCAATCGGTACTCGCGCCGTTCGGCGTTGGCCTTGCCCTGTTTGTAATGCTCGGTGCGCTAATCGATTTGGTGGAGCGCACCGGCCTGTTTCGCTTGCCGCTCGCAACCGTTCGCGACCGTGCCGCCGGACTGCCGCGTTCGACCTGGGGTACTGCGATCGCGCATTTCGGTATCGCCGTGTCCATGCTCGGCATTATCTGCGCGGCTACCTGGGGAACAGAACGAATCGTCTCGGTGAAACCAATGCAGAGCGTTTCACTTTCCGGCTACGAATTTTCCTTCGACGGTCTTGTGCAGCGGCAAGGGCCGAATTACAACGCGCTCGTGGCAAAGTTCACTGTGCGCAGTGGCGGCGTACCGATCGGTACCATGGAGCCCTCAAAGCGCAGTTTCTCTGCTCGCGGAATGACGACCAACGAAGCAGCCTTGATGTCGCGCGCGCTGGGGCAACTCTATGTGTCGCTTGGCGATACCAACAACGATGGCTCCATTGCAGTCAGGCTCTACTACAAGCCGATGGTGTTGCTGATCTGGTTCGGCGCGGTGGTGATGATGTTAGGCGGTGCGCTGTCACTGTCCGATAGGAGATTGCGCATCGGAGCGCCGAAGCCGGCAACCAAGTCTGCTCTTGCGCCAGCGGAGTAGGGCGTATGTACCGTCTCGCACCGATTGCACTTCTCTTCGCGCTTGCTACGGCGGGGACGGCACTCGCGGTGCAACCGGATGAGGTATTAAAAGACTCCGCCTTAGAACTGCGCGCGCGCAATTTATCAAGCGAGCTGCGCTGCATGGTTTGCCAAAACCAGTCGATCGACGATTCAGAAGCGCCGCTGGCCCGCGATCTGCGGGTCCTGGTTCGGGAGCGGCTCACCAAAGGAGATAGCGACCAGCAAGTGCTCGATTTTCTTGTGGCGCGCTATGGCGAGTTCGTGCTGCTCAGGCCACGGCTCGAATGGCACACGTTACTTTTGTGGGGCTTACCTCCGGCGGCGCTGATCGCCGGCGCAATCGGGTTGGTTTTGATGGCACGCCGGCGAAAGGAGACGAGCCTTGCTGCCGAAACGCTCAGCACGGAGGAGCAGCGCCGGCTTTCGACTTTGGTGGATTCGGCTGCTCCCAAGCATTGATTAATCTATTGAATTTCAAGAAAAATCCGTTATCGCCACCTTACAAAAGTTTAATCCCGCCGACAGGACGCTGTAAGGCTCATCGCCCCATCTTTGGGTTTGAAACGGCGCACACCCGCGCCATGAATCCTGATGGAGATTTTTTCGATGAAGCCGAGCGTCATTCCCGCTCTTGGAACTCTCACGAAGCCGCGTGTGCTGTCGGCCCGCCGGTTTGTTCTCCTCGCGACCACCATCGCTAGCCTCGGCGCGGCTGCGCTGGTAGTGGCCCCTGGCCTCAATCTGCCCGCCGGCTATCCGGCCGCGTTCGCGCAGAACCTTTCCGAACAGGCGCACAAGGTGCAGGCTCCTGTCGGCTTTGCCGACATCGTCGAGAAGGTCAAACCGGCGGTAATCTCGGTCCGCGTTAAGGTTGACGGTGGCTCGCAAACCACTGGCCTCGGAAGCAATGATGTTCCTCCAGGATTGCGCGAGTTCTTCCGCCGCTTTGGCATGCCCGATATGCCGAATGGTCCGGAAGGCATGCCGCGCGGCCACGGCCACAACATGATTACTGGGCAAGGCTCCGGCTTCTTCATTTCCGCTGACGGTTATGCGGTGACCAACAATCACGTGGTCGAAAAGGCTGAGAGCGTTCAGGTCACCACCGATGATGGCAAGACCCATAATGCCAAGGTCATCGGCACTGACCCGCGTACAGATCTCGCGCTGATCAAAGTCGAGGACGGGCCATTCCCTTACGTGAAACTGTCGGACAAGTCTCCACGGATTGGTGACTGGGTCCTCGCAGTCGGCAATCCGTTTGGCCTCGGCGGCACCGTCACGGCCGGCATCGTATCAGCGCGCGGCCGCGATATCGGCGCCAGTGCTTATGATGACTTCATCCAGATCGATGCGCCAGTAAATAAAGGGAATTCCGGCGGTCCGACGTTCGACACTGATGGTAATGTGATTGGTGTCAACACCGCGATCTTCTCGCCGTCTGGCGGCTCGGTTGGCATCGCGTTTGCTATCCCGTCCGACACCGTGAACAGCGTGGTTGCTCAGCTCAAGGAGCACGGTTCGGTTACGCGAGGGTGGATTGGCGTTCAGATCCAGCCCGTGACGCAGGACATTGCCGATAGTCTCGGCCTCAAGAAGGCGGAAGGCGCGCTCGTGTCCGAGCCGCAGGCAAACAGTCCGGCGCAGAAGGCTGGGATCGAGGCTGGCGACGTTATCACTTCGGTTGATGGCAAGTCGGTCAAAGACGCCCGCGATCTCGCCAAGAAAATCGGTGCGATGGCCCCGAAGGCCTCGGTAAAACTAACGGTCCTGCATAAGGCCTCGGAGAAGACGGTCACTCTGACGTTGGGTGAAATGCCGAACACCAAAGAGGCGCGCGCAGGTTCAGAAGGAAGCGATAGCGGTGCCGATCTCGGAAAACTTGGACTGACGCTTGCTCCGGCGGCCCGCGTGGCCGGCGCCGGCACCGAAGGTGTGGTGGTCACTGGTGTCGATTCAACTGGTGTCGCGGCTGACCACGGATTCTCTACTGGCGACGTAATTCTTGAGGTCGCCGGCAAATCCGTTTCGACGCCTGCCGACGTACGCGACGTTGTTGCGGGCGCGCGTACGGAAGGAAAGCGCAGCGTGCTGGTTCGAGTGAAAAAGGGTGACAACACGCGCTTTGTTGCCCTGCCAGTGGGCCGCGGCTGACACGCGTTTTGGGGACGTCCCGCCGACATCCGTCGCCCCCGTCGGTGGGTTTGCCCTCAACGGGGCGGGCTTGATGCCCGTCCCGGCAATTTTCGAAAGCGGGTGCGCCTTGAACGGCGTGGCTGCTTTCGGTCCAAGCTCCGACCCCGGCATCCGTCGCCCCCGCTGGGGCGGGGTCGTTGAGGGGGTGGCGGTTTTCCGCCACCCCCTCGCGTACGAAAACGGGGACTCGAGGGAATTAATTTCGCCACCGAATTGACTGGAATTGGTGTGACCGATGCCCACTTATGCGAATATTAACGGGCAGCGCCCCTTCGGCTGGACGGCCGGTGCGCAACCGGATCGGGTCACCATGCGCCTTCTAGTCATTGAGGACGATCGCGACGCCGCCGAATACCTTGTCAAGGCGTTCCGCGAGGTCGGCCATATCGCTGATGCCGCTAACGACGGCGAGGACGGTCTGGCAATGGCACTCGACGGGCAATACGACGTATTGATCGTTGACCGGATGTTACCCAAGCGTGACGGCTTGGCGGTGATCGGCGCTTTGCGGGCGAAGGGCTTGGAGACGCCGGCCTTGATCCTGTCTGCACTTGGCCAGGTCGACGATCGCGTGAAAGGATTACGGGCCGGCGGCGATGACTACCTGCCCAAGCCTTATTCGTTCTCCGAATTGCTGGCGCGCGTCGAGGTTTTGGCCCGGCGTCGGATTGGTCGCAGCGAAGAAACGGTGCTGCGAGTCGGCGACCTCGAACTCGATCGTCTGTCGCATCAGGTGCATCGAGGCGATGGGGAAATTACGCTGCAGCCTCGCGAATTTCGCCTCCTGGAATATTTGATGCAGCACGCGGGACAGGTGGTTACTCGCACCATGCTTTTGGAAAACGTGTGGGATTACCATTTCGACCCGCAAACCAATGTGATTGATGTCCACATCTCGCGCTTGCGCTCAAAAATCGATAAAGGTTTCTCCCAGCCGCTTCTACATACGATCCGCGGCGCGGGATATATGATACGTGACGGCGCTCGGTAAACTTTTTCGCACCACCACGTTCAAGTTGACGCTGGTCTATTTGACCGTGTTCGCGCTGTTTGCCGCATTTCTGCTTGGCTATTTTGCTCTCAATACCCGCCGACTGATTACTGAACAGATTACCGATACGGTCAATGCGGAAATCACCGGTCTGTCCGAGCAATACCGCCTCGGCGGCATCAGACGACTGGTGGTCGTTGTGGATGCGCGGGCACGGCGGCCAGGCTCTAGCCTCTATCTGGTCACCACCCCTGCGGGCGAGTCACTTGCCGGTAATGTCACCGCCTTGCCGCCGGGGACGCTCGACAGTCCCGGCTGGATTGAAACGGGCTACCGTCGGCTCGATGAGTCTGAAGCAAGCGAGCATCCCGAACACCACGCGCTGGCGCGCGTCTTTCAATTGCCGGGCGGTTTCCGCCTGCTGGTCGGCAGGGACCTCGATGAGCGCGAGCGGCTTTACAATATCGTGCTCTCGGCCGGACGCTGGTCAGTTGCCATTGTAATTGTACTTGGGCTGGCCGGCGGATTGTTTGTCACTCGTCGCGTGCTGCGCCGCGTTGACGCCATGACCGAGACAACTCGGACCATCATGCTCGGCGATCTCGGCGGCCGATTGCCGGTTGCGGGTACTGGCGATGAGCTTGATCGCTTGGCCGAAAATCTCAATGTCATGCTGGAACGCATCGAGGCGTTGATGCGCGGCTTGAAGGAGGTTTCCGATAATATTGCCCACGATCTCAAGACGCCACTCACGCGTCTCCGCAATCGTGCCGAACAAGCTTTGCGCTCAGCCAAAAACGAGGTGGAATACCGTGCCGCGCTGGATAACACGATCGAGGAATCCGATGGCCTGATTCGGACCTTCAATGCGCTGTTGATGATCGCGCGTGCGGAATCCGGACAAGCACGCGAGGATATGGCCGAGTTCGACGCTGCCGAGATCGCTCATGATATTGGTGAGCTGTATGAGCCATTGGCAGAGCAAAAAGGAATCGCCTTGAGAGTAGAGGCCGATACGCCCGCGCCACTCAAGGGAAATCGCGAGCTCATCAGCCAGGCGCTCGCCAATTTAGTTGACAATTCCATAAAATATGTGGAGCCACGTGGCGAGGTGGTCAATGGGGTACCAGCACAGATTGTGGTGCGCGCACTTACCGAGGGCGACCGCATTCTGCTGAGCGTTGCCGACACCGGACCAGGCATTCCAGAAGCCGATCGTGCTCGGGTTGTCGAACGTTTTGTGAGGTTGGAGCAGAGCCGTTCGAAGCCTGGTTCCGGGCTTGGTTTAAGTCTGGCTTCCGCGGTGGCGCGTCTACATGGCGGTGAATTGATACTGGCCGACAACCAGCCGGGCCTCAAAAGCGTCATTGCCTTGCCACGGCGAGGGCCGGTACAGATTGCGAGATGAGGCCGCCCGCCAAACGCAAGGCTTCCCGCAAATCGGCTGTCCATAAACCTTCCGTTGGCAGCAGCGCTAAAAGTGCGAGTCTAGCCGAACTAATTACGACCGCGCCGCAGCTAGCCGAGCCGAAAGCGGCATCCGCCCGCGTTGCCGATTGGCTTGGCAGTCTGGCGCCCGGGGAAGCAAAGCCGCTTAAGGCATTGCTTGGCATCCAGCCAACCATCAACACGCTGCTGGCAAGTCTTGCTGAAAGCTCACCCTATCTATGGGAGCTGGCGAGCCGCGAGCCGGAACGGCTATTGCGTTTGCTCAGCGCAAATCCAGACCAGCGCTTGGCCACTCTTTTGGCTGAGCATGGGCGCGCCACCGCCTCGAGCAAGGACGAAACCCAGGCGATGCAGCTGTTGCGCCGCATGAAGGCAGAGGCCGCATTGCTGATTGCGCTGACTGATATCGGCGGCGTTTGGCCGGTCATGAAAGCGGCGCGTGCGCTCACCGATCTGGCTGACACGGCGGTCGATGCTGCGGGACGTTTTGTGTTGGCTGAAGCTGCGCGCGCTGGACGACTGACGCCAAAGGATAAGTCCCAGCCACAAGCGGGCAGCGGCTACATCGTGCTGGCCATGGGCAAGATGGGCGCGTTCGAGCTCAATTTTTCGAGCGATATCGATCTCATCGTACTTTACGACCCGGCGGCGCCCGCGCTGCCGAAAGATGCGGAGCCGTCGACACTCTTTGTACGGCTGACGCAGCGGCTAGTGAAGCTTTTGCAAGAGCGCACCGCCGACGGCTACGTGTTCCGTACCGACTTGCGCCTGCGGCCCGATCCAGCTTCGACTGCGATTGCGATTTCCACCGGAGCAGCAGTCGCTTATTACGAAAGCGTTGGGCAGAACTGGGAGCGCGCTGCCATGATCAAGGCGCGCCCATGCGCCGGTGATATTACGGCCGGCGAGGCTATTCTCAATGAGCTAGCGCCATTCGTGTGGCGAAAATATCTCGACTTCGCAGCTGTCGCCGACGTTCACGCGATGAAGCGACAGATCAACGCCTATCGCGGACACGGCGAGATCGCAGTCGAGGGCCACAATATCAAACTTGGACGCGGCGGAATCCGTGAAATCGAATTCTTCGCGCAGACACAGCAACTCATTGCGGCCGGCCGAAATCCGGGTCTACGCGGCCGCGATACACTTACCACACTGGACAAGCTTTGCGAGGACAAGTGGATTGACAAAGCTGCGTGTGGCGCGATGAAAGAGGCGTATTGCTTCTTGCGCACGGTCGAACACCGCCTGCAAATGGTGAATGACGAGCAGACGCAAACTTTGCCTGCTGAGAGCGCCGACCTTGAACGTTTTGCGCGCTTTTCTGGCTTTGCCAACCGTGACGCTTTCGCCAAAGTACTGCTCGGTCATCTCGACAGAGTGCAGCACTACTACGCCCGTTTGTTCGAGAAGACGCCCGATGTTGACCGGCCTGTCCTGGCGTTTCCAGCGAATGTCGATGATATCAAGACGCTTGATCGGCTCTCAGAGTTGGGTTTCCATGCGCCGCTGGAGGCGTCCAGCATCATTCGTCACTGGCTGAGTGACAATCATCGCTCCCTCAAGAGCGAGGTAGCGCGCACACATCTCCAGGGGCTGTTGCCAGCGCTGTTGGAACATCTGGCGCGCACGGACAATCCCAACGCCACACTGATCCTCTTCGACCACTTTCTTGCCAACCTCCACGGCCCAGCGCGACTGTTGTCGCTGCTTCGGCAAAATCCCGAACTCATCGCGCTGATCGTTTTGGTCCTCGGCATCGCGCCGCGTCTGGGCGACACGCTGGCGCGCCATCCGCAGGTTATGGATGCGCTGGTCGACCCTAGTTTTTTTGGAGCCTTGCCGGATGAGGTCGAGCTTGGGCGGCGGTTCGATGCAGCACTTGCGCAGTCACGCTACGACGAAGACCTCCTCGAACGCATACGCATGTTCGGCTTAGAATATATGTTCCTGATCGGCGTACGAATTCTGTCCGGAACGGTCACGGCGCGTCAAGCAGGGGAAGCGTTTGCGCGGCTTGCTGACGCAGTGATACGCGCTGTGCATCGCGCGGTCGCCGACAATTTTGCGATAGCTCACGGTCGCATGCGCGGAGAGGAGACCGCGGTGGTGGCTTTGGGAAAATTGGGCGGTTATGAAATGACCGCGACCTCCGACCTCGACCTCATTCTTATCTACGACTTTGATGATAAATACCCGGAATCGAGCGGTACGCGACCGCTCTATGGTGCGCAGTATTTCGCGCGGCTCACCCAACGGCTGATCAACACATTAACCGCGCAAACGAACTACGGATCCCTTTACCAGGTCGATATGCGGCTGAGACCGTCGGGCCGCGCTGGGCCCCTAGCAACACGCCTTGATGGCTTTGCTGCCTATCAAGAAACCGAGGCTTGGACGTGGGAACACATGGCACTGACGCGTGCGCGGGTGGTCTCTGCTTCGCCTGCATTCAAGCTACGCATCGAGAGCGTGATCCAGGACATCTTGCAGCGACCGCGCGATGCAGAACTAACGGCGGGCGATGTGGTAGAAATGCGCGCAGCCATCGCCAAGGAAAAAGGCGACAGCGAACGCTGGAATCTCAAATATGTAGCTGGCGGACTGATCGATATCGAGTTCATTGCTCAATACCTGCAGCTCGTTCACGCCCATCGATTGCCAGATATTCTTGATAGTTCGACTGCGCGCGTGCTCGATAAGGCATGGACATTACGCGTGCTGACAGTAGAGGACGCAGAAATCCTTCGCCCGGCCGTACAGCTCTATCACGATCTTACGCAGATTCTACGTCTGTGCTTGCCAGGGACGTTCGATCCAAAAACGGCCGGTGCAGGACTCTTGCGACTGTTAGCACGCGCGGCTGACGTACCTGATTTCGCTACGCTCGATGCGACGCTGATCGATGTGCAGACGAAGGTGCGCGCGTGTTTTGTGCGAATTTTGGGGAAATCGCCCTGACGCCAATTAGGCCGCCTCTTCCTTTGGCAGGGCGCATTGGGGCTCGAGTGGCAGCCGCACCACGACCAGCGTGCCTTTGCCGAGCGTTGAACGGATGCGCATGCGCCCACCGTGCAGCTCGACCAATGACTTCGATATTGCGAGTCCAAGTCCTGAGCCTTGATGGCTTTTGGTGAGCTGGCTCTCCACCTGCTCAAACGGGCGCCCGAGTCGGGTCAAGGCGTCTTTGGCAATTCCGATTCCGGTGTCAGCGATGGCGAGCGTAATACAATGGTCGGTAGCTCGCCCGCGCACCGTGATACGGCCGCCCGCAGGCGTAAATTTCACCGCATTGGAGAGCAAGTTGAGCGCAACTTGCTTGAGCGCGCGGCGATCAGCGCGCAGCCTAAGCTCGGGCGATATTCGAGCCGTTAATTGCAATTGCTTGTCCTGCGCACGCGCGGCAACGACGCGCATGGCTTCGTTGAGCAGCGTATCGAGATCGAGATCCTCGAAATCGAGCCGAATACGGCCAGCTTCGATCTTCGACATGTCGAGAATGTCGTTGATGACCTCAAGCAGATATTGCCCGCTTCCGCGGATGTCACTGCAATATTCGTGATATTTTTCGGTCCCGAGCGGGCCGAACATCCCCGACTCCATGATTTCGGAAAAACCAATGATGGCATTGAGGGGAGTGCGTAGCTCATGACTCATATTTGCAAGGAATTTCGACTTCGCTTGATTCGCTTCCTCGGCACGAGTCTTCTCTTCGGCGTATTTCTCGGCTAGCTCGGCTGAGCGCTGCTGCGAGACGCGGAGGTCGGCAACCGATGCCATTAAGCGTTTCTCGCTATCGATCAGCTTTTCCTCGTGGGTCTTGAGTGCTGTAATGTCGGTCCCAACTGAGACATAGCCGCCATCCTTGGTGCGGCGTTCGCTGATGTGCAGCCAGCGGCCATCCTCGAGTTGTGCTTCGAATGTGCGCGCGCCAGGAATGCTCGGACCAGTGGTGACAACTTTGTTGCGTACTACAGGCTTGCTGCCCGCCGCGACTACCGACTCATAGGACGCGCCAACGGTGATTGCTTCGTCGGGTAGACGATGGAGCTCCTGAAAATTAGAATTGCAGAGGACAAGGCGATTATCGGCATCCCACAGTACGAAGGCTTCGGGGATAGTTTCGATGGCGTCACGTAGTCGCATGTCGGCCGCGACAGTTTTCTCCACAAGGGTTTTTTGTTCGGTAATATCGACGGCGATGCCGATCAGATGGAGACCGGGGTCGCCGGGCTGGCGCACCAGCTCGCAGCGCGCGCGTAGCCATACCCAGTGGCCGGCGGCGTGACGCATACGGAAGGCGTGATCGATTGTGGTCGCTGTCGCATCGGCGAGTTCAGCCGCGAGTTCATAGAGCCGTACGTCGTCCGGATGCACCAGGGCATTGACGTCCCCGAACGAAAGCAGGTCGTCCTTAGTGTCGAGGCCGAGAATTTCGAACATCGATTGGGACCAGAAGATGCGGCCGCGGGCGAGGTCCCAATCCCACAGCCCGCAGCGGCCACGGTTGAGCGCGGTATCGATGCGGCTGCGGACCGTTTCATAGATCAAGTCCGCTTCCCGCGCCCGTGTTGCTTGCCAATGGAAGGCGAAGCCAAGAATGAGCACGACAAATCCAGTGGTGGCCGACAAGGTGACAGTGAGCGTCGTGAGTGAGCGCCACGTAGCAAGGGCCGCTTCCCGCGATTGAACCACCGCGAGCTG
>DASWAK010000066.1:0-6073 GCA_036391175.1 Pseudolabrys sp. | reverse complement strand
GACGCGCGAAGAGACCTTTATCACCCATCGCGGGCGCCCAGAAACCGACATCAGGCTCAAGATCGGCATGCGCAAGGACGGCCGCATCACCGCGGTTGAATGCGACTGCGACCAGCGCGGCGGCGCGCATTCCGGCTACGGTATCGTGACGATTCTCTATTCCGGCTCGATGCTCTACGCGATCTACGACCTGCATAACGTGAAATATCTCGGCAAGCGCGTGCTCACCAACACGCCGCCATGCGGCGCCTTCCGCGGCCACGGCACGGTCGACATCCGCTTCGCCTTCGAGAGCCTGATCGACGAGATGGCGACCGAGCTCGGGCTCGATCCTTTCACGGTGCGGCGCGCGAATTTCCTGAAAGCGCCAACCTTCACCGATAATGATCTGATGGTGAATTCATACGGCCTGCCCAATTGCCTCGACTGGGTCGAGAAGGAAAGTGGCTGGCGTAAGCGCAAAGGCACACTCGCCAGCGGCAAGGGCCTGCGCAAAGGCCTTGGCATGGCCTGCTCGCATTACATCTCGGGCGCTTCCAAGCCGGTGAACTGGACCGGCGAGCCGCACGCCACTGTCAAGATCAAGCTCGATTTCGACGGATCGATCGTGGTGCTTTCCGGGGCCGCCGATATCGGACAGGGCTCGACCACGATCCTTGCGCAGACCGTTGCCGAAGTGCTCGGCCTCGATCTTGTGCGCGTGCGCGTTGTCACCGGTGACAGCGAGGTCGTGCCGAAGGACAACGGCTCCTACTCGTCGCGTGTCACCTTCATGGTCGGCAATGCCGCGCTCGATGCCGCGCGCAATCTCAAGAGCGTGCTGGTCAACGCTGCCGCCCGCAAGCTGGAGGCGAGGCCGGAGGACATCGAATGCCTAGGTGAAATCTATCGCGCCGGTGCGCAGGACAAGGGCGCTACTTTCGACGAGGTAGTGACCGAAGCACTGAAGGACACAGGCACCATCACGGTCACCGGTAACTATTCAACGATTCCCGAATCGCACGGCGGCAAGAAATATCGTGGCGCGGCCATCGGCGGCACCATGGGCTACAGCTATTCGGCGCAGGTGGTCGAAGTCAGCGTCGATGAGGAGACCGGCGTTGTCACGGTCGACAAGGTCTGGGTTGCGCATGACTGCGGCAAGGCGCTCAACCGCCTGACGGTGGAAGGCCAGGTGCAGGGCTCCGTCTGGATGGGCATGGGCCAGGCCATAAGCGAGGAAGCCGCCTACTTCGACGGCCTGATGCTCACCGCCAACATGCTCGATTACCGCGTGCCGACCATCCAGGATTCCCCGCCTATCGAAGTCGGCATTATCGAGAGCAACGACCCGCATGGTCCGTTCGGTGCCAAGGAGGCGGGCGAAGGATCGCTCGCCGCTTTCCTGCCCGCGCTAACCAATGCCGTCGCCGATGCGATCGGCATCCGCTTCAACGATCTGCCGGTGACGCCTGATCGGGTGTTTGATGCCATTGAGAAGCGGCGGCGGGCGCTCGAAAAAGCACCGAAGAAAAACGGGGGCGCGCGGTGATGCGAGTTCGCGCAATCTTTGCGCCTCAGCCCCCTCACCCCAACCCTCCCCCACAAGGGGGTAGGGAGCAGGCTTGTGTTCGCGGCGCGCACGTCGGTCTCCGCTCGTCCCCGCGTAAGCGGGGACCCAGGATTCTTGCGCTGGATGCCCGCTTGCGCGGGAATAAGCGGCTTTGTTGGACGGGGATTCCGTGATGGACGCCCTCCCGGAATTCCGCGTGCTCAATCCGGCGACGCTCGAAGAGGCGATTGCTGCGCGCGCGGCAAATCCAAAAAGCATGCCGCTCGGTGGCGGCACTGATCTCGTGGTGAACATCCGGCGCGGCATTGTCGCACCACCGGTGCTCATTGACATGAATCGCGTGCAGGAGCTGCATGCGATCAAAGCGGACGAGAAAAGCCTGGAAGCAGGCGCGTCGGTCCGCCTGAGCGAACTCGCCGAACATCCCGGCGTGTTGAAGTTCTATCCGGTGCTGGCGCAGGCCGCCGCCCACATTGCTGGACCGACCCACCGCAACATGGGCACGGTCGGCGGCAATCTCTGCCTCGACACGCGCTGCATCTTCTACAATCAGAGCGAATGGTGGCGCGACGCCAACAATCATTGCCTGAAAACCACCGGCACCATCTGCCACGTCGCGCCGAAAAGCCGCGGCGTCTGCTTCGCGACCTTCTCAGGCGACCTCGCGCCGGCCCTGCTCACGCTTCATGCCGAGGTCGACATCGCCGGCCCCGAGGGCACGCGCACCATCCCGCTCGAGAAACTTTATATCGGGTTCGCGCGCCAGGACGTGCCGGTCACCGAGATGCAAGGTGACGGCAAGTACTACCTCTCGCTGCGCCCCGGCGAGATCGTCACCGCTGTGCGCGCGAAGAACACTCCGGACTTGCGCTCAGGCTACGACAAGATCCGCATCCGCCGCTCCATCGAATATCCCGTCGCTGGCGTAGCCGTGGCGCTCAGGCGCGAGGGCAACAAACTTGCCAATTTGCGTATCGCCTTCACCGGCACCAATCCACGCCCGGTACTGCTCGCCGGCACCGCCGAACTGTGCGGCGGCCCGCTCGACGAGCGCGTGACCAAGGGCCTTGACGCGCTGGTGCGCGACCAGATCATGCCGATGAAGACGACCTTCACGCCCGGCCATTACCGCCGGCGCGTCGCCGGCGTATTGGCGCAGCGACTGCTGACACGATTGTTCGAAGGCTGACGGGACCGGGGGCTGGCGTGGACGAATTTAGCGGACGCAGGCCCTACAATGCCGTTGCCGATTTTGTCGACGCCAATGTCGCGCGCGGCCTCAGCGCTAAAATCGCATTCGTCGATCCCGACCGCTCGCTCACCTATGGCGACCTGCAGACGCGCAGCATCCGCTTCGCCAATGCGCTGCGGGACCTGGGTGTGGAGCACGAGCAGCGCGTCGCACTCCTCCTGAACGACACGGTCGACTACCCGGTGGCGTTCTGGGGCACGATCCGTTCCGGCGCGGTGCCGATCCCGCTCAACACCTATCTCAACCTGCCGCAATACACCTACATCCTCGACGACTGCCGTGCGACGGCGCTGGTCGTCGCGGCGCCACTCGCGCAGACGATCTGGCCGGCCCTCGAAAAGCTCCCGAAGTTGAAAACTGTCATCGTCATCGGCGCCCCCAACGACATGACCGGGTTCCACGGCGGCAACGTGCATTCGTTCGACGACATCATCGCCGGCGCTGATGCGACGGCCTTCACCGCCGACACCGTGTCAGACGAAGTGGCATTCTGGCTCTACACCTCGGGTTCGACCGGCGATCCCAAGGGCGTCAAGCACGTCCATTCCAATTTGATGGCGACCGCGAGGCTGTTCGGCCAGGGCATCCTCGGCATTCGCGAGGACGATGTCGTGCATTCCGCATCCAAGTTGTTCTTCGCCTATGGGCTCGGCAATGCCATGACCTTCCCGATGTCGGTCGGCGCCACCGCCGCGCTGTGGCCGCAGCGCCCCTCGCCCGAAGGCGTGTTCGAGATCATGCGGCGTCACCGGCCGACCATCTTCTACGGCGTGCCATCGCTCTATGCCGCGCTGCTCGCGCACCACGAGATCTGCAAGGGCGCTGGCTCCGACCGGCTGCGCATCTGCGTGTCGGCGGGCGAGGCCCTACCCGCGCATCTCGGCGAGCGCTGGCGCGCAATCGTGGGCGTCGACGTGCTTGACGGGCTCGGTTCGACCGAAATGCTGCAGACTTTCCTGAGCAACCGGCCAGGCGATATTCGCTATGGCTCGACCGGCAAGCCCGTGCCCGGCTACGAGGCGCGCATCGTCGACGAGAACGGGCGCGAACTAGGCACCGATGAGATCGGCGAATTGATCGTGCGCGGGCCGTCGGCCGCCGAAGGCTACTGGAACCAGCGCCAAAAGAGCCGGCGCACTTTCGCCGGCGAGTGGACCCATACCGGAGACAAGTACCGCCGCGACAACGACGGCTACTATTTCTACTGCGGGCGCACCGACGACATGTTCAAGGTGAGCGGCATGTGGGTGTCGCCGTTCGATGTCGAGGCGGCGCTGGTCTCGCACGAGGCGGTGCTCGAAGCCGCGGTCATCGGCAAGGAAGACGCCGACGGGCTGATCAAGCCGAAGGCCTTCATCGTGCTCAAGAACGGCTATGCGGCGGATGATGTTCTGCTGGAGACACTTAAAGTTCACGTAAAGGATAAGGCGGGCCCCTGGAAGTTCCCGCGCTGGATCGAATTGCGCACGGCGCTGCCGCGCACCGCCACGGGAAAGATTCAGCGGTTCAAGCTGCGCGAGGAGGACGTGGGGGGCTCGGCGCGCTAGTCCGCGGGCTCGGCACGATAGTCTGCGCGCTGTGCTCAGTCTGTTAGGTGTGCCTGTAACTTCCCACACAGCCAGCTCGGTGACCCTGAGTCCGCCGCGAGCTCGGAATCTTAATCCTTAACACTGATCCCGGCGGAACTGACGCGCCGAGCCGAATGACGAAAAAAGGAGAGTGCAGCGGAGCTTGATGGATTGCCGGGTCAAGCCCGGCAATGACGGCGGAGAGACCGTGCGCGCAATTTAATCCACGCAACGAAGCGCGCTCTAGCGCGCGGCGCCTCACGCGATCTTCACATATTCGAAATCGCCGGGCTTGTTGTCGATGCCGACCTTGGGCGGGGCGATCCAGCTGGCGAATTTGCCGGGCTCAAACTGCGGCTGCATCAGGCTCTCGATGAAGTCCTTGTCCGCCGCCGAGGGCAGAAAATCGGTCCTCCGCTTCGTCCACTCGGCGGGCGAGAGGATATTGCCGTCCACATCGGCGTTCGTGCGCGAGAATTCGCCGATGTGGCGGTGGAAGGCCACGTGCGGCAGCTTGATCTGGAATGGAATGCCGTGCTGCTCGATCACCTTGTTCCAGCGGCCGACACCGTTATTACAATCAACCAGGTAGTCGTCGCGCAGCCGCATGTTCAGCGCCGACAGCGCCGGCACATCCTCGTTCTGGACCCTGCCGTTGATCAGGCGCAGCACCGGGTAGGTGCCACTCTCAAGCTGGTGGTCGTCTTTCAGCCGGTCTTCGCGATAGCGGCCCTTCAGCCCGGCGTGGAAGGCATTGGCAGCGTTGGTCGAAATTTCATTGCCGAACAGATCGAGCGTCAACGAGAAGTGCATATTGGCCTTCTTCTGGATGGCCGGCAGGTCGATGACGCCGAGCTTGCGAACCTTTGTGACGTCGTAAGGATCGTCGACGCCGGCCTGCTTCATCGCTTCGCATGTGCGCTGAATGATGCGGGTGACGCCGGTCTCGCCCACGAACATGTGGTGCGCTTCCTCGGTTAGCATGAAGCGGCAGGTGCGCGAGAGCGGATCGAAGCCTGACTGCGCCAGCGCCTCGAGCTGCATCTTGCCGTCGCGGTCGGTAAAAAAGGTGAACATGAAGAACGACAGCCAGTCCGGCGTCTTCTCGTTGAAGGCGCCGAGCATGCGCGGCGTGTCGGGATCGCCGGAGCGGCGCTGCAACAAGGCTTCCGCTTCCTCGCGGCCATCGGTGCCGAAATATTTCTGCAGCACATAGACCATCGCCCAGAGGTGGCGGCCCTCCTCCACGTTGACCTGGAAGAGGTTGCGCATGTCATAGAGCGAGGGCGCGGTCTTGCCCAGATGGCGCTGCTGCTCGACCGAAGCGGGCTCGGTGTCGCCTTGGATTACCACTAGGCGGCGCAACATGGCGCGGTATTCGCCCGGCACTTCCTGCCAGGCATCCTCGCCCTTGTGCGTACCAAAGGGAATTTTGCGTTCCTCGTGCTGAGGCGCCAGCAGCACACCCCAGCGATATTCCGGCATGCGCACATAGTCGAACTTGGCCCAGCCCTTGGGATCGACGCTCACCGCGGTGCGCAGATAGACCAGCGACTTCTGGAAGCCCTCCGGCCCCATGTCGTTCCACCAGTCGATGTAGCCGGGATGCCATTTCTCCAGGGCGCGCTTGACGCGCACATCCTGCCCGAGCGCGACATTGTTCGGGATCAAGCCGTCATAGTCGACCTGAGCGATGTTCAT
>DASWAK010000065.1:0-2558 GCA_036391175.1 Pseudolabrys sp. | reverse complement strand
AGCGCCCCTTCTGTTCGACACCGCTCAGGCCTTCAACTAGTGAGAGGTCGATAAGCGCCGAAGGGCTTGCAAGGCGCTGCTTCATCACTGGCAGCAGCGAATGTCCGCCGGCCAACAACTTGGCCTCGGGATTGCGCGCCAGCAGGCCGGCCGCCTGGCGGACCGTGGTGGGACGATGGAACGTGAAATTATACATCCGATCTCTCCTTTAAGCAGCTCGGCGCGGCGCGGCGCGTTGCAGCGCCGACCACACCGCATTGGCGGTTGCCGGCATTGCTAATTCTTCCGTAGCAATCGCATCGGTAATAGCATTGATCACTGCCGCAGGTGCAGCGATCGCACCCGCCTCGCCACATCCCTTGATGCCCAGTGGATTTGATGGCGATTTGGTTTCGGTGAGGCCGACCTGAAACGATGGCACGTCATGAGCGTGAGGCATGCAATAGTCCATCATCGATCCGGTCACGAGCTGGCCGTCCTTGTCGTAAACCGCGCCCTCAAGCAGTGCCTGACCGATGCCTTGCGCGATGCCGCCGTGCACCTGGCCTTCGACGATCATGGGATTGATTACGGTGCCGAAGTCGTCGATTGCGGTCCAATTGACGATTTCGGTTTTGCCGGTGTCGCGGTCGACCTCAACCTCGCAAATGTGGCAACCGGCCGGGAACGTGAAGTTGGTCGGATCGTAGAAACTTGTCTCTTTCAACCCGGGTTCGAGCTCCTGGCCGGCAAATTTGTGCGCGATATAGGCATTGAGTGACACGTCGCCCCAAGCGGCTGACTTGTCAGTGCCAGCGACGGTGAATTTTCCATCCTTGAATACGATGTCACCTTCCGCTGCTTCCAGCATATGGGCAGCGACTTTCTTTGCCTTGGCCTCGATCTTGTCGAGTGCCTTTACGATCGCCGACATACCAACGGCGCCGGAACGCGAGCCGTAGGTACCCATGCCGAACTGCACCTTGTCGGTGTCCCCGTGTACGATGGATACATTCTCGAATGGAATGCCGAGCCGCTCCGAAACAAGCTGCGCAAAGGTCGTCTCGTGTCCCTGCCCGTGCGCATGTGTGCCGGTGAGCACTTCCACGCTGCCGGTTGGGTTGACGCGCACTTCAGCGCTTTCCCATAGGCCGACGCCGCAGCCGAGCGAACCGACCGCTTGCGAGGGTGCGATCCCGCAGGCTTCGATGTAGGTTGAATAGCCGAGGCCGCGCAACTTACCTTGACGCGCTGCTCCGCGCTTACGTTTGTTGAAGCCCTTCACGTCGGCGAGCTCCAACGCTTTTTTGAGCGAGGCATTATAGTCGCCCGCATCGTAAGCCATGATCACCGGTGTCTGATGCGGGAATGACTTGATGAAATTGCGCTTGCGCAGATCGGCAGGATCGATATCCATCTGCCGCGCCGCAACCTCAACCAGCCGTTCAACTACAAATGTTGCTTCCGGACGCCCCGCACCGCGATAGGCGTCGACCGGGACAGTATTGGTGTAAACCGCGTCAACCTCGCAATAGATCTGAGGGATGTCGTACTGGCCAGACAGCAGGGTGGCGTAGAGATAAGTCGGCACCGACGAGGAGAACGTCGACATATAGGCGCCGAGATTGGCGATTGTCTTGACGCGCATAGCTAGTATCTTGCCGTTGGCGTCGAGTGCAAGTTCCGCATGCGTGACATGGTCGCGGCCATGGGCGTCTGTGACGAATGACTCTGATCGGTCAGCGGTCCACTTTACCGGCCGGCCAGTCTTGCGTGCAGCCCACAGACAGACGACTTCCTCTGGATAAATGAAAATCTTTGAACCGAAGCCGCCGCCAACGTCCGGGGCAATAACGCGCAGTTTGTGTTCAGGCGCCATGCCGACGAAAGCCGAAATTACCAGCCGGGCGACGTGCGGATTTTGCGATGTGTTCCAGAGCGTGAGTTGATCGGTGCCGGTATCGTACTCGGCGAGCGCAACGCGAGGCTCGATCGCATTCGGCACCAGGCGGTTGTTGACGATATCAAGCTTGGTGACGTGCGTGGCGGCAGCAAAGGCCGCGTCTACCGCCTTGGCGTCGCCAAGCGACCATTCATAGATGGTGTTCTTCGGCGCCACCTCGTGAATTTGCGGACCCAATTTCGCCTTGGCCGGATCAACAACTGCCGGCAGCATCTTGTAATCGATCTTCACCTTCTCGGCGGCATCGCGCGCCTGCCCCTGGGTAGCCGCGATCACTACGGCGACCGCATCGCCGACATGGCACACCTTGTCAGCGGCCAGTGCCGGATGCGGCGCCATCTTCATCGGCGTGCCGTCTTTGGAATGGATCATCCAGCCGCATATCAGATTGCCGATCTTGTCCGTGGCAAGCTCTTTACCGGTAAGCACATCGACCACGCCCGGCATTTTCTTGGCGGCGGAAACATCGATGCTATTGATCTTCGCGTGCGCGTGCGGCGAGCGTACAAAAACCGCACGCGTCTCGCCCGGCCGAACTATGTCATCGGTTTATTGGCCCTTGCCTGTGATGAAACGGAGGTCTTCTTTTCGGCGCACCGCCGCGCCGATACCCGTC
>DASWAK010000064.1:0-2129 GCA_036391175.1 Pseudolabrys sp. | reverse complement strand
GGCGGATCGGCGATGCGGATGTCCTTTTTTCGCAGCGCAGAAATCCTCTGCATCTCTTCGTCGCTGAGCGAAAACTCGAACACATCGAGGTTTTCAGCGATGTGCTTCTCCTCGAGCGCGCGCGGCACCGCGGCGACCATTGGCTGCTGGATCAGCCACCGCAGACAGATCTGCGCATGTGTCTTTCCGCGCCCCTTCGCGATCTCGCCGACAACCGGATCGTCGAGGAGTTTGCCGCGTGCGACCGGGCAATAGGCCGTCAGGATCATGCCATATTTCTTGAGCGCCGCGATCATGCGATCCTGCGGCAGATAAGCGTGATACTCGATCTGATTGGTGACAATCGGCTCGGGGCAAACTTGCACCGCTTCATCGAGCATTGCGAGCGTGAAATTCGATACGCCAATGTGGCGCGTCAGTCCGCTGCGTTTGGCTTTGGCAAGGGCACCAAGCGTTTCGCTGAAAGGCACTTTCGGTTGCGGCCAATGCACCAGCAGCAGATCCACGTAGTCAAAGCGAAGCGCCTTCAGACTAGTCTCTGCTGAGCGCAGAAAATCTGCCTCACGTGCGTTCTCTTCCGTGACCTTCGTCGTGATGAACAGTTCGCTCCGGGCAATGCCGCTAGCGCGGATGCCCTCGCCAACATGCTCCTCAGTACCGTATTTGCGCGCAGTGTCGATGTGCCGATAACCGGCCTCGATTGCCGCGGCGACCAGTTCGGCTGGACGATGTGGCAGTTCCATGGTGCCGAACCCGATTGCCGGCATTTTTGCGCCATGCGCTTCGAGTAGAAAGGCTTTCGGTGGTTGCATCGAAAACTCCTGGGCGGCGAGCGGCGCAGATTTTAGTGCAACTGGCTTGAGATCGTAAACGGGCGAAAGCTTAAAAGCTTCGCGGGAAGGCTCTCGATGCTTCACATCGCTCCGACGGCACCGAAGCGGCGCATTCCGCCGCCCGCGTTCGGTCCTCTCCGCAGCCAGTGCTAGTCAGGTCAAATCACGCGGAGCTCTCGCCGAACGATTACGCGGGCTCCAGATAGGGCTCCCACGCCTCGATCGCAATCCTGACCTTAGGATCGGAATCGGGCCCCCACAGTTTGCGGCCGTCGAAGCGAACGGTGTAGAGCCAATGAGGATCCTCGCCGGCTTTTGTTGCGTTGCTGTCCGGGAAGACGTGGCAGCCGACGACCCGGGCAACTTCGCCTGTATGTCCGCGCACATACCGGGGCAATCGCGTGTGGGTCTTTGGATGCATGTTCCGCGCGCGCACTGTGTCGCCGACCTTGAACTTCGCAGGTGCGGGTGCCGCCCGATCGTAAGGCGAGCCGCAACGGACCATATTCACCACTTGCGCTGCGGTGACCGGGTGTTTTGCCTTCTTCACCGGTTCCAGCGAATGACCCAGGTTGAGTTCTTCGGGTGTGGCCAGTCCATAATTGAGCATCAAGTTCTCGAGCGTTGCCACCCACAGACCGTAGTAGCTCATGTTCAGGTACTGTGGTGGGGGCAGACTTTCGCGAGCGAAGCGAAATTCATCCAGATTCCAGATACTCGCGACACCTATCGCCATGTTCAGTGCGAAGGCTGTCTTTTCCCAATCGGCATGGAAAACCGGCTCGTTGGTCTCGATCTGGATCGGACCAAAGCCGTGCATTCCGCCCATGTCGGCTGCGCCGTTCATTTCGTGAGGTCTCCTGGACGTTTGGGCAAGCCGGTACCCACCATGCTGTCGCGCGTCACCAGATCGGCGAGTTGCTCTTCGCTCCAGCCATCGGTGCCCTCGGGCCGCATCGGGATAACGAGGTAGCGCAACTCAGCAGTTGAATCCCAGACGCGGATTTCGGTGTCGTCGGGAAGCTCAAGGCCGAATTCGCGCAGGACAGCGCGCGGCTCCGCCACTGCACGCGAGCGATACGGCGCCGACTTGTACCAGAGCGGGGGAAGGCCGAGCACCGCCCATGGGTAACAAGAGCACAAGGTGCAGACGACCATGTTGTGAACCGTGGGCGTGTTCTCCAGCGCGACAAGATGGTTGCTCGATCGGCCTCCATACCCCATTGATCCGATGGCTGCCGTGCCATCCTCGAAGAGCCATTTGCGGAATGAGGGGTCGACCCACGCTTTCGCCAC
>DASWAK010000063.1:0-2320 GCA_036391175.1 Pseudolabrys sp. | reverse complement strand
ACGAGGCCAGAGAAGACGGAGCGACCGAGGTTACGGTATGGGGTAGCGGCACACCAAAGCGCGAGTTTTTAGCGGCCGATGATCTTGGTGATGCCTGCGTCTTCGTGATGAAGCACTATTCTGGCGAAGGTTTCCTCAATGTCGGGACCGGCAAGGAGGTCAGTATCCGCGACTTCGCTCAACTCGTAGCGGAAATTATTGGCTATCGCGGCGCGCTAGCATTTGACACCAGCCGACCTGATGGCCCTCCGCGCAAACTGCTTGACGTCACCAAGCTCACTGCGCTGGGCTGGACCGCAAAGACACCGCTGCGTGAGGGATTGAAGGCGGCCTACGCCGATTTTCTCGCCCGTGGTGGGCACGTGCGCGAGCGCTAGGCGCCAATGTCGATGGCGGCTCTAGATGTGAACCAAGCGGTGCGGGGCCAGGCAGATGGCTGACGGTCCGATTCTCGTGACCGGAGCGGCCGGCTTCATCGGCTTTCACGTCGCGCAGCGCCTCTTGCGGGACGGCCGCGACGTTGTCGGCCTCGACAACATGAACGCTTACTACGACCCTACGCTGAAGGAAGCACGTCGCGCGGAACTCGCCAAATCCAATCGTCTGCGCTTCGTGAAGCTCAACCTTGCCGATCGCGACGGGGTGGCAGCATTGTTCAAGGAACACCGCTTTCCTTACGTCGTTCACCTGGCGGCGCAGGCTGGCGTTCGATATTCGCTGGTCGATCCATTTGCTTATGTGGATGCCAATCTTACCGGATTCGCTACTGTTCTCGAAGGCTGCCGCCACAATGGCTGCCGGCATTTGCTGTACGCATCGTCTTCGTCGGTCTACGGCTCCAACACGAAAATGCCGTTCTCCGTGCACGACAATGTAGACCATCCCTTGAGCCTCTATGGCGCATCGAAGAAAGCGAACGAGCTGATGTCGCATTCTTACGCGAGTCTGTTCGGCCTGCCGACGACCGGGTTGCGGTTTTTCACCGTGTACGGTCCGTGGGGTCGCCCAGACATGGCGATGTGGATTTTCGCGAAGTCGATTATTGCGGGCGAACCCATCAAGCTTTTCAACAACGGAAATATACGGCGCGACTTTACCTATATCGACGATGTGGTCGAAGCCGTGGTGCGGCTCGTGGAGCGCGCCCCGCAACGCAATCCGATCTGGTCGGGCGATGCGCCCGATCCCGGATCGAGCAGCGCCGCTTGGCGGCTGTACAATATCGGGAACAATAACCCGGTCGAACTCCTGGAGGTCGTGCGGCTGTTGGAGCGTACCATCGGCAAGAAGGCAAAGCGTGAGCTATTGCCCATGCAGCCAGGTGATGTACCGGCGACTTACGCCGATGTCGAAGATCTGATGCGCGACGTCGATTTCCGGCCGGCAACGCCAATCGCTGAGGGTATTGCTCGCTTCATTGACTGGTATCGGCATTATCATGATTCCCTTGACTAGCTCGTGGCTCCATCGGGAAACCGTCGAAAGGTCTTTCGAATCAGCTTGCGACCGCATTGGATCGCGTTAGACATGGGTAGTGCCGCTAGGTGCGCGACCACATAGGGACGAGAGGGCCATGATGGCTCCAACGCTGACACAATTGAAAGTCAAGCTATTCACCGACGGCGCCGACAAGGCGCAGATCGTCGAAATGGCCAAGCAGCCTTGGATTGCGGGATTCACCACCAATCCTTCGCTGCTCAAGAAAGCGGGTGTGAGTGACTACGAAGGGTATGCGCGCGAGCTCGTCACCGCGGTGCCGGATCGGCATATATCGTTCGAGGTGTTTTCCGATGACGTGCCGGAAATGGTCGCACAGGCGCGCGTCATTGCGGGGTGGGGCAAAAACGTCTACGTGAAATTGCCGGTGACAAACACGCGGGGCGAGCCATTGTTCGAGGCAGTTCGCGCGCTCTCGCATGATGGCGTCAACATCAACATGACTGCGATCTTCACGGGTGAGCAGGTTGCCCGCGCCATTGACGCATTGCATGGCGGTGCGCCCGCGTGCGTGTCGGTATTCGCCGGACGTTTGGCCGATTTCGGCATCGACTACCGGCCAACCATGCAGGATGCCATCACCCGCGCGCGCAAAACCCGAAATGTCGAGATCATCTGGGCGTCCACACGCGAGGTCTTCAATGTGGTGGAGGCGAACACGATGGGTTGCCACATTATCACCGCCCCCGCTGACATCCTCAAAAAGCTTCCCGCGCTTGCCACCCAGACGGCGGCTGAACTCTCGCTCGCAGCGGTGAAATCTTTCCGCGACGATGCAGTTGCAGCCGGCTTACGGCTTGCGGTTCCCGCTTCGCGAGCCGCC
>DASWAK010000062.1:0-3026 GCA_036391175.1 Pseudolabrys sp. | reverse complement strand
AGCATCTGCCTCCAGAGATACACGCGCGCAATCCACGTCAGCGTGGTGAACAAGCGGCGCTGCGCCTGCACACCCGCCGAGTAACCATAGGCACAGAGCAGACCGCCGGGCCTGAGCGCAGCAAATGAGCGGCGATAAGCGTCCTCACCGATGCCGTCGAAGACGAAATCGAACCCGCCCGGTAAGATGCGCGTGAAGTCTTCACGTTGGTAATCGATCGGAGTTGCGCCGAGCTCGCGGATCAGCGCCGCATGCGCTGAGCGCGCGGTACCCCACAGTTGTAAGCCGGCCATCCGGCCAAGCACGATGAGTGCCTGGCCAAGCGCGCCGGAGGCGCCTTGCACGAGTACGCGCTGTCCTCGCTGCACGCGGGCCGTACGGTGAAGGATTTGGTAGGCGGTCGTCCAACTCAAAATCAGCGCGGCCGCCTCTGCTACGTCAATGGTCGCTGGCACGCGAGTCAGGTCTTTGGCCCGAAGCGTCCGGTAGGCGGCGTTCGACCCGACCACCGTCATATCGGCCACCCGGTCGCCAAGCTGAAAGCCGCTTACGCCAGGACCGAGCTGATCGATTTCTCCGACGACATCATAGCCAAGGACGAATGGCGGACTGAGCGCCGCAGTCTGAGCATAGACGTGGCGCCGAATCGTTACGTCGGTGTACTCGATACTTGAGGCAAGCACGCGGACTCGCACCTCGCCTGGGCCAGCCATCGGCAAGGGAGCGTCAACGACTTCGATCACGTTTGGATCGCCGAAGCGCCTGACTTGAACAACCTGATTGCGCGGCTTGCCCATGGGTCCATTCCCGCAAACCGATCCGGGTCTTTCGCGCAGAAACGCGGGTCTGTCCTTGACGAGAGTCAAATAACTCGGATGTCCGCAATTGGCCCCGATGTCCGCTTTTGGCCCAAAGCAGACATGACGGTTTGCGCCGCACATGTCCGCTTTCGCGGGTAAAACAGACATGACATTTTGCGGGAATCTGCTTTTGCGGTTGCAATTGGGGCTAAAGCGGACATTGCTTTTTGCGGCGCTGCTTATGACCCAAAGCGGACATTGATGGATTTTCTTGCGAGATGGCTCGGTCGCAAATGACCCATAGCGGACAGGGTTGCCTTGATAGACACTCTCAACACCCGGCCATAAACTCCATTCGACCCCCTGGGGCAGGGCGATCGATATGGCTGAAGAGCGCGTTGAACGGCGATTGGCCGCCATCCTCGCCGGCGACATCGCCGGCTACAGCCGGCTCATGGGTGCAGACGAAGAGGGCACGCTTAAGCGCCTCAACGCACACCGGCGCGAGTTCCTGGAACCCAAGGTCGCGGAACATCGCGGTCGCATCGTCAAGCGGTCAGGCGACGGAGTCTTGATCGAATTTGCGAGCGCGGTAGATGCCGGACGCTGCGCCGTGGAGATACAGCGCGGGATGAGCGAACGGAATAAGCCGGCGCCACCAGACAAGCGGACCGAACTCCGTATTGGCATTCATGTTGGCGACATCATCATTGAGGAAGGCGACATTTTTGGCGACGGAGTCAACATTGCCGCTCGGCTCGAAGCCATCGCTGAGCCTGGCGGCATTTGCATCTCCGATGACGCATATAGGCAAGTGCGCGACAAGCTCAACATCGTCTTCGAAGATGCTGGCGAGCAGCAGCTCAAAAACATCGCACGGTCGGTGCGCGTCTATCGCGTCAAACTTGGCGAGGGCGACGCGACACAGCCAACCGCGCCAGCGTTGGCATTGCCTGACAAGTCATCGATCGCGGTACTGCCGTTTCAGAACATGAGCGGCGATTCCGACCAGGACTATTTCTGCGACGGCATGGTAGAGGACATCATTACCGGCCTCTCGCGGATCAAGTGGCTGTTCGTTATCGCTCGTAATTCTACCTTCACCTACAAGGGCCGGCCGGTCGACGTGAAACAGGTCGGCCGCGAACTCGGCGTCCGCTATGTGCTCGAAGGTAGCGTGCGCAAGGCGGCAGATCGCGTGCGCATCACCGGGCAGCTCATCGACGCCGTAACGGGCGCACATGTTTGGGCCGAGCGCTATGATCGCCAGCTCGAAGACATCTTCGCACTCCAGGATGAAATCACGCTGAATGTCGTGGGGGCGATAGAGCCCAGCCTGCGGCAAGCGGAAATCGAGCGCGTGAAGCGAGAGCGCCCCGAGAGCCTGGGGGCCTACGACCTGCTCCTGCGCGCCTTGCCGGATGTCTACGCGGCAATGCCAGAGGAAGCCGGCAAAGCACTGCAATTGCTCGATCGTGCGCTGACCCTAGAGCCGGAGTATGCCCTGGCCCACGCCTACGCGGCATGGTGCCACGAAATCCGCTTCCTCCGCGCCGGACAAAAATCCGATGATCGGGATACTGCGATCCGGCACGCCCATGCGGCGATCGCCAACGGCCCGGATGATGCAACAGCGTTGGCGCTGGCGGGTTTCGTCATGGCTATTGTCGCCCATGACATGCCAACGGCGCGTAAGGCTTTCGACCAGGCGCTAACGATCAGCCCATCTTCTTTTTTTGCGCTCGCCTTCGGCGGGACGGCTGTCGGGTGGAAAGGCGACGCGGAGCGCGCAATCGACTGGGGCGAGCGCGCAATCCGGATCAGTCCGTTCGATCGCCTGCTCTATATGCCCAATCACGCGATCGCAGTCGGCAATTTTTTGCTGGGATGCTACGACAAGGCCGCAGAGGCGGCGCGGCAGGCGATCCACTCGAAGCCGGAGTTCAGCATCCCGCATGTCATCTTGGC
This sequence comes from Pseudolabrys sp., assembly GCA_036391175.1. Classification (GTDB taxonomy): domain Bacteria; phylum Pseudomonadota; class Alphaproteobacteria; order Rhizobiales; family Xanthobacteraceae; genus Pseudolabrys. The sequence continues at coordinate 258 of DASWAK010000062.1, read as the reverse complement.
GGCTGCACTTGCTGCCGCAGGGCACTTGGACGAGGCGCGGGCCGCTGCTTCACGTGCTCTGGCGCTGCAACCTGGCTTCAGTACGCGCGGGTTCTGTTCCGCGATCGCGATGCCGCCCTCCCTCGCCATACCGTTTTCCGAGGCGCTCCGCGCGGCGGGTTTGCCGGACTAGCCGTCGGGACCAAAAACGCGCGACACTGGGTGCGTCGCCGCTGCGAATGTCCGGCACGTGAGTGCCACGAATGTGGGCGCTGTTAA
>DASWAK010000061.1:0-5903 GCA_036391175.1 Pseudolabrys sp. | reverse complement strand
TGTCCAACAGGACACATCCACTACACGGCCCTGAGGTGCTTTTTTGTTCTCAGATTGGAGGTTTCAGGACTGGAGAAATAATTTTCGTTCCGCCAAAGTGGAAGATTGTCTTAATCTTCTCAATGCGGCTCTTCACTATTCGGTGCCGATTTCCGATTCAATCAGTGCTGAATGGACCGGCTGACACAGTGCCTCTTTGGTCCGGAGGAAGGCTGCGCACTGCCATTTGCAGGCGGCGCGCTTCGTCTTCCATACCGATCCAACGGAGCTTGCGAATTAGTTTCGCCCACTCCTGCGGCTGTCCTTTCACAGATACGCTTTGCATCTCTTGCGCCTGTTCCATTGGCGCCCTCCTGTCTCCCATGGTCGCTTCTTTTTATGTGACAGCGCACTCACGTGCTTGCGGTCGGCCACCCATTGCCCAATGACTGCGCAAATTTCTGGGTGATCTGTTGGGCTTCATCGACCATCCGGCGTCCATCGTCGGCGGCCATTTGCATCCGCTGGGAAACGCATTTCGTATAGGTTTCAAGCGCTTCGGGAACGGATTTGGTTGCGCTGAGCTTGTTCGCCAGATCGGACCATAGGGACACTTCCGACTGCACGCGATCAAGCCAGGCGCGGCTCGCCTGCTCATACGATTCCAAAATCGCCTTTTGCAGCCCCATTGCCGCCTCGGTCCGGTCCTGCCCCCAATTGAGAAGAAATGGCGGCGTGGCCGCTTTGGCAGCCGTTGAACTCGTTGTGTCTTTGCTGGCCATAACACAGTACCTCTCTGTTTTTTCCGATGATTTCTCTTAATAGAATGGGCTTCAAAATCTTAGGTTCATTGATATGTATCAACGGATGGGGTTTTTTAAGATGCTGATAAATAAAAATGCGGCGTGCTGTCCGATGCGATCTGCTTGGTGAAGAAGAAGAAAATTGATCAACGCGCGAGAATCCGAAGCGCTCCTGGGGAATATTCACGCGATTGAAGCCGATTAATGCGGCTTTGAGCGAACAGCTTGGTATCGATTTGCCCGCAAGCGGGCCTGCAGGCCTGGACTCAATCTCAAGATCGCGAAAGAAGCGGGGGCTAAAGTTTAACTGAGCGTGCGCTCTGAGCAGCCGATGCGCGCTCCGCGCGCGCTGCACGCTTTTGATACTAAGTCACTGGTCGCTGATCGTTTTCGGGGCTGGTTGAACTATTCCTGCAGTATGTAAAGCCCCGGCGCATCGGCGAGCGCTGCGTATCCAGCCTCCGGAGCACCCATGCGGGGCGGCGGCACCAACCCACTCGATCGCCTCTCGAGCCACGCGATCCATTCGGGCCACCAAGAGCCGTCTTGGTGCGGGACGACAGCGGCCCAGGTATCCGGATCGATGTAGTGATCCTCCCTGCTTTTGGTCTTGACCTGATAGCTGCGGTTCTTGCGGCCAGGCTCCGAAACAATGCCAGCATTATGGCCGCCCGTGGTGAGTAGGAACGTGATCTCGCTTTCCGCCAGAAGATGGATCTTGTGCACGGAGCGCCAGGGGGCGACATGATCGCGCACTGTTCCGACCACGAAGATCGGAGCCTCAATATCGGTCAGGGCAACGGGTTTTCCGTCAACCAGGCAGCGTCCCTCCGCCAGGTCGTTATTGAGATACAGGTTCCGCAGGTACTCAGAATGCATGCGATAAGGCATGCGCGTGGTGTCAGCGTTCCATGCCATGAGGTCTGTCATCTGACCTCGTTCACCCATCAAATACTCACGGAGGTTGCGAGACCAGATGAGGTCGTTTGAGCGCAAAATTTGGAATGCACCGGCCATTTGCTTGCCGTCAAGAAATCCCTGTTCCCACATCATGTCTTCGAGAAAGGTCACTTGGCTCTCGTTGATGAACAACATCAATTCGCCAGCCTCGTGAAAGTCTGTTTGGGCAGCCAGCAAGGTAATTGACCGCAACCGTTTGTCGCCTTCGCGCGCCATTGCGGCTGCTGTGATCGAAAGCAGGGTGCCTCCAATGCAGTAACCAACCGCGTGCACTGGCTGCTCGGGAAGAACGGCACCCACTACGTCAAGTGCGGTCATTACGCCGAGCTTTCGATAATCATCCATACCGAGATCTCGATCTTCTGGTTCGGGGTTTTTCCAGGAAATCATGAAAACCGTGAAACCTTGTTCGGTCAGGTATTTGACCAGCGAATTCTGCGACGAAAGATCAAGGACGTAGTACTTCATGATCCACGCCGGCACGATCAAAATAGGCTCGGGCCACACCTTTTCGGTCGCCGGTGCGTACTGGATCAACTCGATCAGACGATTGCGGTAGACCACCTTTCCACGCGTAATGGCAACGTCACGCCCGATTCGGAATGCCTCGGTGCCCGCCGGCTTCTTACCTCCGACCGCACGCTGCCAGTCGTCCCAGAAATTCTGCGCACCGCGCCAGAAGTTCATTCCGGCCTGCTGCATCGTGCGTCGCTGCAACTCGGGATTGGTCAGCAGGAAGTTGGACGGCGCAAAAACGTCGAGGATTTGTCTTGCGGCGAACTCGATGGCATTTTCGTGCTGCTTGGTTACCCCGCGTACACCGGTGGTGGCGTTATGCCACCACTGCTGTTGGAGCAAAAAATTCTGATAAATCAAATTATACGGCCATTTCTGCCAAGCTTCGCTTACGAAACGTTGGTCTTGTGGCAAGGGTTGGATGCAGGATTCCGCGTCCGTTCCTCGCGTTGCGCATTGCCCCAAATAATGGGCCAGACGCACGAATTTTCGAGCGCCCTTTTGGATCAACTGCATCTGCTTACCTGGTGCCGAGGCCAGATGCGTGGCCCAGTCGAGATAGCACGCGGCAAGTGCAGCAGGGGAAATGCCCATTGTGAAACGCGCAATTGCTGCATGCACCGATCGATCGACAACCTCGCCCAGTGCAGTCGTGCTGTAGGAGTCGCGGTCGGCCGCCATATGCGGCGCCGGCAAAAACGGTTGTGCCGCTACTGCGGGCTCTTGGTCATGAACAAAGTCAGTTGGCAATTTCGGTCTTTCCGACACGAGGCGCGGGTGCCTGCCGATTTGGGCGCCCCTGCTTGAACCTGATCGGGACATAACGCTTCCTCACAAATATAGAAATTATGAAAGTCTTTATTTCGCACTGCCACATTGATCCAAGTCAACAAAAAACAAGCACAGGCCGGCCGTGTCATGGCTTGTAGATTCTCAGACTTGGCAGCACCCACGAAATAGTTACCCAATGCGCCATGGCTTATCGTGGAGCAGCCTCATGGATTGTGCGTCAAGCTCAGCAATGACGGCGGAGCGGCCGGGATGACCCGCTACGACAGAATCGTGACACTCGTCGCCATATAGCAGTTGCCCACAGGCGCACGTTAAGTGTCTGTATTTCTCTGCATGCGCTGCTGCAATTTTTTGCTAAACGAGATACCTGCGGGATTGGGTGGGCATGAGAGGCAAGACCATTCATGCGGCGGGAGGCATCGTGGTGCGCAATGGCGCGTGCCCGTTGATCGCTGTTGTGCAGCGCGCGAAGGACGAGCACTGGGTATTGCCGCGCGGCAAGCTCAAGTTCAATGAAAGCCCCCTCGCCGGCGCCCGGCGCGAGGCTGTCGAAGAAACCGGCCACCGCGTGCGTGTGCGTGAATTCCTCGGCGCCATTGCCTATCGCGCGCGCGGCCGGCCGAAGCTCGTTCAGTTCTGGCATATGCAGGCAGCAGTCAATCCAAGCCGCGACTTGATGAAAGACATCATGGCGGTGGAATGGCTGCCATTGTCCGCGGCGGTGCGACGGTTGAGCTATCCGCTGGAAAAATTATTCCTGCGCAATGTTGGACGGATGGCACTCCGGCGGCGAAAGCGAGGTCTGCGCCGCAAGACACGCGGCCATGCCGCAAAAGCGAAGGCGCGCCGGCACACCGCGAAAACGCACAAATCGGGACTACGTCGCGTCACAGCCTCGCGCGGCCGTTTAAGAAAACGGGTGGGACATTCGACGGCACGCGTCGGCCGGGCCAATATCGTACAGCGTTTCCTCGGTCGTCTGTCGCCTTAGACGCCCTTATAGACGATGGCGGTTGCCTCTATCTCGCCGCGAGCATTGCAAAAATTTAATCCGCGTGAACAGGCAGTTTGGATCAACTCCAAATGGTCTATTCACCAGCCATTCACGTGAAAAGCAGGAACCTCGCATCCACGACGATCATTAATGCTGTGCGAAAACACGCAGGAAACGAATGGAACGGTCGTTGATTGGATATGGCCTCAGCGAACCGAAAGGAAGGTGCGCCATGACTAAGATGACAAAACCCCTCACCGCTTTCGCGGCCGCCGCGACCCTTGGGCTCACGGCTGTGACCGCTCCACAACCAGCGGAAGCGCATGGCAGCGGTGGCGCAATTGCCGCCGGCATCATCGGCGGACTGGCAGCCGGCGCCATCATCGGCTCGGCTGCCGCACACGGCCCTTATTACGGCCCTGGCTATTACTACGGAGCGGGTCCGGCTTATTACGATGGCTGCTACTGGACTCGTCAGCGGGTTTGGGACGGATGGGGCTGGCGATTTCGACCCGTGCGGGTTTGTGGCTAGGGTCTAGCCAAACCGTGCAGACTCACGCATGAAAAAAGAAAAAGCCCGGATTACCAAAACGTCTCCGGGCTTTTTCGGAAAGAGGGGCGAGCCGGCGCTCAACAAATTTCCGACATATTGGAGCTGTCCCTTCTCGGCACGGGGACAGATTTAGCTTAGATTTCACCACTCGTGGTCGGCCCTGCCGACCTGACCCTGGAGGGAGCACCCTATGAAGAAGACGATCTTCGCGCTTGCGGCGGCCGCCACTTTGGCAGCGGGTACCTTGAGCGCACCAACCACCGCTAACGCCGGTTGCTATGGTTGCGCAGTTGGTGCGGGCGTGGCGGCAGGCGTTATCGGCGGCGCCATCATTGGCGGCGCGATCGCGAACAGCCAGCCGGGTTACTACGGACCAGCCCCTGGGTATGTCGTGTACCAGGGTTACGGCGCCCCCTATCCGGTTGGTTGCCCGGGCGGTTATTGGGCGCGCCGACCCCTGCATGACGCTTACGGCAACTTTGTCGGCTGGAGCCGTCCGCGATTCATCTGCCCTTAAACATCGCGTAACGATTTTGGGCGGAAGATTGGGCCGAATGGACATCGGCCCGAGAGGACACCCATGAAAAATACCATTATTGCGCTCGCCGCGGCCGCCACCCTGGCCGCGGCGTTGCCATCCTCAGCACAGGCGTACTGCAATGGTTGCGGTGTTGCCGCCGGCGTGGTCGGCGGACTTGCTGCCGGCGCCATCGTCGGCTCGGCCATCGCCAACAGTAGGCCAGTCTATGTCGAGCCGGCGCCGGTATATGCGCCGCCGCCGCCGGCCTATGCCGAACCGCCGGCATATGTCGACGGCCCCGTCTGCCACACCGAACGTCAGCAGGTATGGGACGGTTACGCTTACCGCATGCGCCGCGTCCAGGTTTGCGACTAACGTGCGCCGCTGATCCGGCGCCGATCTACATTCTGAATTCGTGAAGGTCCCGAGTCAGCAGCGCAGCGCTGCGGGCTGCGCTACGCCCGGGACACGCGTATTCTGCCAATCACCGCCGCATGTGCTCAAGCACTGCGCCGGTCGGCCAGCAGTCGACCTTCAGTCCGTTTTTCTTCTGATATGCGCCAAGCGCGGCACGCGTCAGCATGCCAGCCTTTCCGTCGATCTTGTCCTTGTAGAGGCCAAGCGCGGTAAGACGGCGCTGCATCGTTTCGACTTCCGTCGTCTTAAGTTGGTCGTTCTTGCTCCACGGCGTTTCAAACGGCCGCGCGCCGGAGATGCGCTCACTGAGGTGCCCGACAAACAAAACGTAGAGATCCGAGTAGTTGTAGTCCTTCAGCACGAAATAAT
>DASWAK010000060.1:0-14885 GCA_036391175.1 Pseudolabrys sp. | reverse complement strand
CACCCACGAATCGGACCTTGCCATGCCCTTGCTTGTTATTCCGTATCCAGCCTTCGATCCGGTGCTGGTACATATCGGCCCATTCGCCATCCGCTGGTACGCGCTGGCGTATATTTTCGGCATTCTGATCGGCTGGGCCTATGCCCGCCTCCTCATCCGCTCCGCGAAATTGTGGGGCGGCAAGGCGCCGATGACCGTCACTGACTTCGACGATTTCGTGCTGTGGGTGACGTTCGGCATCATCCTCGGAGGCCGCATCGGCTACGTGCTGTTTTACAACCTACCGCACTTCGCTACGCACCCACTGGAGATTTTCCAATTGTGGAATGGCGGCATGTCATTCCATGGCGGTTTCACGGGCTGTGTCGTGGCCGTTCTGCTGTTCGGCTACAAGCGCGGCATTCCAGTCCTCTCGCTCGGTGACATAACCTGCGCGGCTGGACCGATCGGGTTGTTCCTCGGCCGTATCGCCAATTTCATTAATGACGAACTATGGGGACGTTCCACCGACGTGCCTTGGGCGATGATATTTCCGAGCGGCGGGCCGCTGCCGCGACATCCGAGCCAGCTTTACGAGGCGGCCCTGGAAGGCCTGGTGCTGCTCGCGGTGCTGGCGCTGCTCATCCGTGCCGGCGCGCTGAAGCGCCCTGGCCTGATTATCGGCTGCTTCGCCATCGGCTACGCAATCGCACGCACATTCTGTGAGTTCTTCCGTGAACCTGATGCCCAACTCGGTTTCCTGTGGGGCGGCGCTACCATGGGACAACTGTTGTCTGTGCCGCTTTTTCTCGCCGGGATCGGTTTCATAATCTATGCGCTGAAACGGCCGCTCCGGAGACAGTAGTGGAGGAGCGTTCGCCGTTAGAGATTGAAATTCGCCGACGCATTGCGTTGGCGGGTCCGATGCCTGTCGCTGAATATATGGCGCTCTGCCTTTTTGACCCTGCGTTCGGCTACTACACCACACGCGACCCGTTCGGCGCGCGCGGCGATTTCATCACTGCGCCGGAGGTGAGCCAGATGTTCGGGGAACTGATCGGCTTATGGGCGTCCGCGGTATGGAAGCAGATGGGCGCGCCCGAGAACGTGCGGCTGATCGAGCTCGGCCCTGGCCGCGGCACCATGATGAAAGATGCGTTGCGGGCGGTGCAGATCGTGCCGGAATTCCGGGCTGCAATCGTGGCGCACCTGGTCGAGGTCAGTCCGCGGCTCAAGGCACAACAGGAAAAGACACTGGAAGGCGCGGACGTTCCGATATTCTGGCATGCCGCACTCGCCGAGGTGCCGAAAGGCCTGGCCATCATCCTAGCCAACGAATTTTTCGACGCATTGCCCGTCAATCAGGCAATCAAGACCGAGGGCGGCTGGCATGAACGCCGCATCCAAATCGATTCAAGCGGCCATCTCGCCTTCACCGTCGCGCCCGAGCCGATTCCGTTTTTTCAAAGCTTGTTGCCTCCGGCGTTGCGGGCGGCGCGCGCGGGCGCGATCTTCGAATGGCGCGCCGATACCGCGGCGATTGAGGTCGGCCGGCGTATTACCGACGATCGAGGCGCCGCCCTGGTGATCGATTACGGCCACACCGAAACCGGCCTCGGCGAGACTTTCCAGGCAGTTGGCGAGCATGCCTATGCCGATCCCCTGACTTTCCCTGGCAGCCTCGATCTCACTGCGCACGTTGATTTCCAATCACTGGCGCGGGCCGTCGAAGCGATGGGGGCAACCGGTTTCGGGCCTATAGAGCAATCGCAATTCCTACGGCGCCTCGGCATCGAACGGCGCGCTGCTGCGCTCAAGGCCAAAGGCGCGCACGCCGCCCAAATCGAACAGGCTCTTGCGCGCCTGATTGGCCATAACCGCACCGCAATGGGCGAGCTATTCAAGGTCGTTGCCTTCGCGCATCGCTCAGTTGGCGTGCCCCCTGGCTTCGAGAATTAATGCGCTGGCCGCGTGCCCTTGCGCACACTATCTATTGCACCGACAGGAGGCACTGACTGCCCGGACGTAAACCGATGCTGCAGGCTTCTTCACTCGCTATGCTCGATCGGATTCGCCACGCTTTCTTTACGCGCTCCGGTGGCGTATCGCAGGGCGTCTATGCCTCGCTCAATGGCGGCGTCGGCTCTAACGATGCGCCCGATAAGGTCGCGGAAAACCGCGCCCGCATGGCGACAACATTGGGCGTGAATCCCGATCGCCTGCTCACACCCTACCAGATCCATTCGTCCGACGTTGTTGTGGCGGACAAGCCATGGACGCGCGAAAACCGTCCGCGCGCCGACGCCATCGTCACGCGCGTGCCGCGTTTGGCGATTGGCGTATCTACCGCCGACTGCGGACCGCTGCTGTTGGCTGACAGCGAGGCTGGCGTGGTTGGCGCCATCCATGCGGGCTGGCGCGGCGCGCTCACAGGCGTGATCGAGGCGACCATCGCCACCATGGAGCGGATCGGTGCCGATCGAGGACGCATTACCGCCGCACTTGGGCCTACCATCCGGCAGCCGAACTACGAAGTCGGACCGGAATTCGTCGAGCGCTTCATTGCGGCCGATCCCGGCAATGCACGTTTCTTCACGGCATCGCAACGCACCGGGCACGCCATGTTTGATCTCACGGATTATATTGCCGAACGTGTTCGGCGGGCTGGCATCATTCAATTCGAAGATCTCGGTTTGTGTACCTACGCGGAGCCAGAACGATTCTTCAGCTATCGACGGACAACGCTCCGCGCCGAGCCCGACTGTGGTCGGCATATCAATGCCATCGCACTCGTCGACTGATGGGCCGCGCGTGTTGCGTCTGGACTCGACGGTGCCCTTGCCGTTACGCTTTACCCCGGCCGAAAAGACTTAAAAGAAAAGGCCTGTGGGGGTGTCTATGGCGTGGAGTTGGGGTCGCCGCGCGATCGGCGGGTGGTGCGTCCCGCGTCTTGGTGGAGTGTTGGCCGCGGCTTGCACATTGGGGCTGGCCGGTTGCAATCCCGATAGTCAAGCCGTGTCGGCCGCACAGCCGCGCGGTGCGACCGTTGCCTTTGAATCCGTCGACGGTATGCCGCCCGGCCAATTTCAGAAACTGGTAAAAGATCTCAATGACGAAGCACAAGCGCGCCATCTCGCGATAATTTCGCGCGAACAGTCTTCTGCCTACCGTGTGCGCGGGTATCTCGCTGTCAAGGTAACGAAGCATCAGACCACAGTCTCCTGGGTGTGGGACGTGTTCGACCAAGAGGAAACCCGGACGCTGCGCATCAGCGGCGAGGAGACCACAAAAGGCCGGCACCGCGACGCTTGGGCAGCGGTTGACGACGCCATGCTGCGCCGAATCGCTCGCTCCAGCATGGAGCAACTTGCTGCCTTCTTGACCTCGCCAGCGGTCGCGCCTGGTACCTCGCCGCCTCCGGCCGAGGCCCAAGTAGCGACGGCCGACGTGCACGAATCTTCGCCGGAAGCCGCTGGCATATTCCGCATTTCCTGGCCGCAGGTCGATCCGATATCGACAGACGCTGCGGAAACTGGCGATGCGGACAATGCCGGGGCGGTGCCGCTGCCGCGCCGCCGCCCGCCTATGGCTGCTGCACTTTCGGAGCGAGAGACGCTGGCATTCGCGGCATCCAGCCGCTAACCGCCAATTCATCCTGTCGACGAAAGCATCGGGACAATCACTCGCAGCCATATTGCCGGGCCCTGCCCGCCTTGTTATGACCACGCCGCCTGTGGCGGGAGTGAGGGCGAGGATTCAGAATGTCGGGCAAGAACGGAGCGATCAAGCTCGTCGCCGGCAATTCCAATCCCACGCTGGCCCAAGGGATCGCCGACTACCTCAAGCTCACGCTTGCAAAGGCGGTCGTACGTCGCTTCGCCGACATGGAGATCTTCGTCGAGATTCAGGAAAACGTACGTGGCGCCGACGTGTTCGTGATTCAGTCGACCTCGTTTCCTGCCAACGATCACCTCATGGAATTGCTTATCATCATCGACGCGCTACGCCGCTCGTCCGCGCGTCGCATCACCGCGGTGATTCCCTATTTTGGCTATGCGCGCCAGGACCGTAAACCCGGACCGCGCACGCCGATCTCGGCCAAACTGGTCGCTAACCTGATCACCCGTGCCGGCGCGGATCGCGTGATGACGCTCGATCTTCATGCCGGGCAGATCCAGGGATTTTTCGATATTCCGACTGACAATCTGTACGCGTCGCCGGTGATGGTGCGCGACATCCGCGAGCGCTTTAAGCTCGACAATGTCATGGTGGTGTCGCCCGACGTTGGCGGCGTGGTACGCGCACGTGGGTTGGCGAAGCGCATCAACGCCCCCCTCGCCATCATCGACAAACGGCGTGAGCGCGCCGGCGAGTCGGAGGTCATGAATGTAATCGGTGACGTCGCCAGTTACACTTGCGTGCTTGTGGACGATATCGTCGATTCCGGTGGCACGCTCGTGAACGCTGCCGACGCGTTGCTCGAAAACAAGGCCAAGGCTGTTTACGCCTATATCAGTCACGGGGTCCTCTCCGGCGGCGCCGCCAAGCGCATCGCAGGTTCGCGGCTCAAAGAACTTGTGATCACCGACTCGATTCAGCCCACCAAGGAAATCCTGGCTGCCGGCAATATACGCATTCTGGAGATCGCATCGCTGATCGGCGAAGCGATCGGGCGCACCGCCGCTGAGGAGTCGGTGTCGAGCCTGTTCGACTAGCTCGTTATCCACTGCCGAGTCATCTTGCCGCAGCATTGGCTGTGGAGAGTCAATTCCGCGCGGTTGCTATGACAGGCAAATCACGATTCATTAGCGCTTGATGATGCCTTTGGCGGGCGGAATCAGGCGGGTTATAGTCGAATCGCTTGGTGATTCGTTTTTGCCGTCAAGGCGTCCCGTAACCCCTGCGTCGACTTTCGGTCCGGGCCCCCGTGTCGGGTTTTCCCCGTGCCGTGCGCGTGCGGTGGCGTGCGTTTCCTCTCGCTCCATTCGGCAAAGCGGAGACGTCATGTCCCTGACCAGCTATGCGGAAGATCCGCGTATTAATCCCCTCGATGTGGTGGAACGCCTGGCGACCGGCAATGACTGGTCGTTCGAGCGCGCAAGCGATGACGAAATTACCATTCTGGTCACCGGTCGCTGGACTGATTACCAGCTTTCCTACACCTGGATGGGCGACATCGAAGCGCTGCACCTGGCATGCGCCTTTGATCTGCGAGTGCCCGAGCGGCGGCGCGCTGAAGTGCAGGCGCTGATTTCACTGATCAATGAACGACTTTGGGTCGGACATTTCGATTACTGGAGCACTGAAGGCATCATGATGTTTCGCCATGCGCTGGTGCTGGCGGGTGGAACCGAAGCCTCCGGAAAGCAATGTGAAGCACTGCTCGGCACTGCACTCGAGGCTTGCGAACGCTACTTCAGTGCCTTTCAATTCGTGGTCTGGGCCGGCAAAGGTGCGCGTGAGGCGCTCGATGCGGCTATGTTCGAGACCTCGGGCGAGGCGTAAGGCCGGTGATCGGCCATGGCCATCCGTAACGCGCATAGGCTAAGCAAATTCCGCGGCACGCTTGTCCTGGTCGGTGCAGGCAAGATGGGCGGCGCGATGCTTGACGGCTGGCTAGCCCGCGGTCTCAAGCCAAAACAGATCACAGTGATTGAACCGCGGCCGGACAAGACTGTGAAGGTGCTGGCACGGCGTGGGCTCAAGCTTAATCCAAAAGGTAAAGCTGCTGCAGCTAGCGCCATCGTGATCGCGGTAAAGCCACAGACAGCGGCTGAGGCGTTGCCCCCACTCGCAGCATATATCGACAAGACCACATTGGTTGTGTCGATCATGGCTGGTCGTACCATCGGGTTTCTCGAAAAGTCGTTGCCGCTAGGGACGGCAATCGTTCGCGCTATGCCGAACACGCCGGCTGCAATTGGTCGCGGCATCAGCGTCTCATTTGCCAACGCAAAAATCTCGACAGGTCAGCGTAAGCTGGCGTCCGATCTGCTCGCCGCTATCGGTAAGGTGGAATGGATCAGCCATGAAGGGTTGATGGACGCAGTAACTGCCCTATCCGGCTCCGGTCCGGCTTACGTGTTCCTGTTGACGGAAGCCATGGCCGGCGCTGGCATTGCGGCCGGCCTGCCACCGGCACTTGCGACGCGCCTTGCCCGCGAAACCGTCACCGGTTCCGCTGAACTGATGCATCGCTCGGATCTCGATGCGGCGACACTGCGGCAGAATGTGACGTCGCCGGGTGGCACCACCGCCGCCGCGCTTGACGTACTCATGGGCGCTGGCGGCCTCGATGAGCTACTGACCCGTGCCATTATCGCCGCCACCCGCCGTTCGCGCGAGCTTGCGGGCTAGATTTCCCTGCCCTAGAACCATGGTCGTAACAGACATACATTAAAGGGCGCATCCTGGGAGTCCGTCATGGCCCGTAAACGCAAGCGTCAACGCAAGACTTCGCCTGCACACCCACCACGTGGTACCAGCGACCGCGACAAAGCCATCGACGGGCTAATGGCGCTCTTGGCGGATCATCGTTTCGAACAAATCGGCCTTGCTGAAGTGGCTGGCCGGGCCGGAATTCAGCTTTCGCAACTGCGCGCAGAGTTCGGCTCAACGCTCGCAATCCTCGCCGCGCACATCAAGGAGATCGACCGCGCGGTCCTTGCCGGCGGCGATGCCGACATGGCCGAAGAGTCGGCGCGTGAGCGCCTCTTTGACGTATTGATGCGGCGGCTGGAAGTCCTCGGCCCCTATAAAGATGCAGTGCGCTCAATCATGCGTTCGGCGCGGCGCAATCCGGGACTTGCCTTCGCCTTGAACGCAATGGCAGTGCGATCGCAACACTGGATGCTGGAAGCCGCCGGTATTGGCGCGTCTGGCCCTCGCGGCGCGTTGCGCGCCCAAGGCGCGGCGCTCATGTTTGCGCGCGTGCTGTCAGTGTGGATCGATGACGAGGATGAAGGACTCGATCGCACGATGGCGGCGCTCGATCGCGGACTCAGCAGTGCCGAACGTTGGGCCGGATTCGTTGATGATCTCTGCGCCCTTCCGAAATGCGTGCTACGCGGCCCGCGCCGGCGACGCCGCACGCGCGATGAGGAAGCCGAGGCCGCCTAAATAGGTACCCTGACTGACGCGCGAAGACCGCCGAGCGGGCTGTCCCCAAGCGTGATGTCGCCACCATGCGAACGTGCGATATCACGCGCAATCGCAAGTCCAAGACCAGTACCGCCTTCATCCTGATTACGCGCATCATCGAGCCGCAAGAACGGCTTGAACACTTCTTCGCGCAGACCCGGCGGGATACCTGGGCCGTCGTCATCCACTGTAACGGTGAGATAGCGGTGATCACGGTGGCCGGTAATTGCGATCGAGGGCGCGTGGCGCGCAGCATTGGAAACGAGATTTGCGAGGCAACGTTTGAATGCCGCCGGGCGCACGGTAACGATCGGCGGCCCATGAAATACGACAGTTGTCTTGTGACCATGACGTTCAGCATCGAGCCGTAGCTCTTCCAGGAACTCCGCCATGTCGGTCGGCGCGGAAGTCTCGCCGCTATCCCCGCGCGCGAAGGCCAAATAGGCTTCTAGCATTCGCGCCATCTCGTCGATATCCTTCTTCATGGCGTCGACTTCGGGAGAATCATCAATCAAGGCGAGCTCAAGCTTGAAGCGCGTGAGGACGGTGCGCAGATCATGCGACACACCGGCGAGCATTGCCGTCCGCTGTTCCATCGCGCGCTCGATGCGGGTCTTCATCTCGATGAAGGCGGCGGCGGCGCGCCTCACCTCACGTGCGCCACGCGGGCGAAAGTTCGGAACTTCACGGCCCTTACCAAAACTTTCGGCGGCATCGGCTAGCCGAAGTATCGGCTTGATCTGGTTGCGTAAGAAAATGATGGCGACGATCAGCAGCACCGTCGAGGTACCGACCATCCACAGCAGGAATATTTGTGAGTTGGAGACGTAAGCGGCGCTACGGCGCGCAAATACCCGCATCACTGTGTTGTCGAGCTGTACACGGATTTCAAGCAGGGCCGATTTGCCAACGGTATCGATCCAGTAAGGGCGTCCGATCTGCTTCCGCAATTGCTCGGATAGCGCCTGATCAAGCAGCGAAAAGAATGGCTTGGGGCCGGGTGGCGGCATGTCGGTCAAAGGCAGGAAATCGACCACCAGACCGAGGCGTTCTTGCGCGATACGCCGTATCTGCGCCTGGTCGGCATCCTGAGGGTAGCCGCGATAGATATCGATGAGCGCAGCGATGTCCTGCACAACGCTCGCGGATAACCGCTCAGTGACGACGTTCCAATGCCGCTCCATGAATATAAACGCGATTACCGATTGCAGGATCACCATTGGCGCAATTATGATCAGCAACGCGCGCGCATATAGCCCCTTCGGCATCACGCCATTTAGCCAACGGCTGACCCTACGCCAGCCATCGGCAGCCTGGCCAAGCGTGCTATGGATTCTGCGCACCGGCGGAATGGAATCGTACCACACCCAGGCTTCGCGGAGACGCGTTAGCGCGGTGCGAACGCCATTTGTGATATCGAGACTGGTCATGAGGTGATCACCAGCCGGTAGCCAATGCCGCGCACCGTCTGCACGAATAGCGGATTGGCGGGATTGCGTTCTATCTTGCGGCGCAGGCGATTGACTTGCACATCCACCGCCCGTTCGCTCACCGATCCGCCATCGCCGGCGAGCGACAGGCGCGGCACGGTTTCACCTGGTGAGCCGGCAAGGATTCGCAACATTTCCCGTTCACGGTCAGTCAGCCGGATGATCTCCTCGCCTTTCCGCAGTTCGCCGCGCGCGAGATGATAAACGAATGGCCCGAAGCTGACTTGCTCGATCGGCGCCGGCGCCGCCGGCTGCGCACGCTTGAGGATATTGGCGATACGGAGCGATAACTCACGCGGCTCGAAGGGTTTCGACAGATAATCGTCGGCGCCTATCTCCAGACCTTTGATACGGCTTTCGGCGGCATCGCGCGCAGTCAGCATCAGGATCGGCACGTTGGAATCGCCGCGGATCGCTTTAACGAGATCGAAGCCGGATTCGCCCGGCATCATCACGTCAAGGATGAGCAGATCAAAGCTCAAGCCTTTCAGCTTAGCCCGGGCATCCATGGCAGTCTCGGCGGTAGTCACTCGGTACCCCTCGCCGGCCAAAAACCGCGAGAGCAAATCGCGGATACGCCGGTCGTCATCGACTACCAGCAAATGCGGCGCGTCGTCGGGAAACGTGGCGGGCAACATCATCCCGGGCTCCTCCCGTCCCGTCTTAATTTTCTTTGCGCATGATCTCGCCCGAACTTCCTTCGCCCGCTGAAGCGGGCTTCGCGAAGGCGGGAAACCGGTTCCCACTTTTTTGGATCATGCGCTAACCCCGCGCTTTCGATACGCGGTCGGCCCGCGCAATCAAGCGGAGCACTCCGTCGCGGTCATCTGCATCGATCATCGAGGTGAGGAAGCGGCGAGCTGCCTCGTGTGCATTGGGACCGAGCTCACCGAACGCGCGATTAATTCTCTGCGTCTGCAAGTTGGCGAGCTTGAGAGCCAGGGTCTCGCCTTTTGGGGTCACATATAAAAGGCGTTGACGGCGGTCCTGCGCGCCCTCCTTCTGCGACACGTAACCTTGATCGACCAATTGCTTGAGCACGCGGCCAAGCGATTGCTTGGTGATATTTAGGATCTCAAGCAGGTCAGCAACCTTTATGCCCGGATTGCGGTTGACGAAGTGCAGCACCCGGTGATGGGCGCGGCCGAAGCCCAGCTTGCGCAACACCTCGTCCGGATCCCCGACGAAATCGCGATAGGCAAAAAACAGCAGTTCAATGATGTCCCAGATTGGCTGGGTGCCGCCCGCTGCAGACGCGGCGGAGGCATCAGGACGTTCGGCCAGGCCGCTTCCCGACGCAGCGATCTTGGAGGTTACATTTATGTCAGCCATGTTGACATATTTTGTTTTTATGTTACAAAAACACCGCTATAGACGAAAGGATCGTACCGAAACGGTCCTTTTTGCGCGCGGGGCGCTGAAAGGACCTCGATAGGGCCGGTTCGGGCCCATTCATACCGGGTGTTGCCCAGAGACGTAAAGTGTTGGAATGGGCGCGAAAAATGCGCCATCACGGCGGCAAGCCCGCTGAAGTCTAAACGGACGTGGCGAAGGAGGAGATCATGGCTGCCCAATCCTATGACCGCCTCGATGGGGTCATCTGGTACGACGGAAAGCTCGTGCCCTGGAACGAGGCCAACCTTCATGTCCTAAGCCACGGCCTCCATTATGCCAGCTGTGTGTTTGAGGGCGAGCGCGCCTATGGCGGCCAAATCTTCAAGTCCATGGAGCATGCCGAGCGCCTGAAGCGGTCGGCCAATATTCTCGATTTCGAAATTCCGTATTCCGTCGCCGAGATCGTCGCCGCCAAGAAACTCGTGGTCGACAAGAATGGCAAAAAGGAAGCTTACGTCCGCCCGGTCGCCTGGCGCGGCTCCGAAATGATGGGCGTCTCCGCACAGAGCAATACCATCCATCTCGCCATCGCGAGCTGGGAATGGCCGAGCTACTTCGACCCCGAGCAGCGGCTTAAGGGAATCAAGCTCGACCTAGCCGAATATCGCCGCCCTGATCCGAGGACAGCGCCATCGCTTGCCAAGGCGGCTGGCCTCTACATGATCTGCACTGTCTCCAAACACAGGGCCGAGCGTAAAGGCTATGCCGACGCCATGATGCTCGATTGGGAAGGCCGCGTTGCCGAATGCACGGGTGCCAATATCTTCTTCGTCAAGGACGGCAAGATTCACACACCGATCGCCGATTGCTTCCTTGATGGCATTACTCGACAAACGGTCATCGGCCTTGCACGCAAGCGCGGCCTTGAAGTAATCGAACGACGCATCATGCCCGATGAGCTTACCAGTTTTTCGGAATGTTTCATCACTGGCTCAGCGGCGGAAGTCACTGCAGTGGCAGAGATTGCCAACTGGAATTTTAATCCTGGCGGCATCACCAAGACGCTGATGGATGACTATAGCGCGGAAGTGAAACCAAAAGCCGCGGCAGCTTAAGGACTATCCGTTTGCAGCAATTGCGCGCGGTTCTTGCGGCCGCAGCAGTGTGACATAGCGTACGCGGTTGACCGCTACAAACCGGTCCATTCGTTCGTCCAGCACGCGATGCCGGCTTTGCGAAGCATGCCGCAACAGCAACTCGCCTCCGGTATCGAAGGCAATGAAACCAACGTGGAAATAATCCAGATTCGGCTGCTGCGTAATAAAGCCAATGATGTCACCCTTGGCGAGTTGCCGTTTGTTCGCCAAAAAAACAGCACGCGGGGTTACGTCAATTGAGAACCGACGTCTGCCGAGCTCTTTGTGCCAATAAACCGTCTTTTCGATCTTGATCGATTCGTTAAAAGTGACCGATCGGCAGATGTTATTTTCGATATTATGCTGGCCCCATTCAAAAAAATAATGGTTGCGTTCGCGCCAGCTTACCACTCCATTGTGATAGCGGATGGTGCGCAAGGCTGCGTCGAACTCTCCAGGGTTACCCGCTATCGCAGCAGCCAATACGGTCTCGCAAAAAGTCACGCAATCGAACGCATCATCGCGTGCCACAAATTGTTCCGGCCGCCTTGGTCCTCCAATCAGCGTATAACCCTGATAGCGTGTGCCGCGCAGCGCGCCAGAAATGAACTCGAGCCTCTGTGAGATCGTTCCTTTATTTCGAGCTTCATCGATCAGGCGTCCGATCCGCGCTTCTGTAGCGGAACCGGGCGTCATCCCGGCGACCAAACCCGCACCGCCAGCAAGAATGTGCAAGATGTCTCGGCGGCTGAGGCTCAAATCGAACAGCATCTGTGCATCCCGTCGCTGCTTAGTCCTTCACCACGACAAGCCGGTCAACGTTGGATTCCGCGCCCCAGACTTCGCCCGGCCGGCCAAGCAACTGCCGGACCGAGGCACCACGCTTGTCACTTGGAAAGCTTTCGAATGTCTCGGTCCCCGGATCGAAGCGCAGGATGGCGTTGGCAACGAAATCAGTAACCCAGACTTTATCCCTGTTGTCGACATAGACGGCGTAGCATCCACCCTTGCTCTTGGGCAGACTCCAAATCTTCCAGGCTTTGTTCATCGGATCGTAGCGGCCGAGCTCACCGGTGTTCCAAAAGCTGACCCACAAAAGGCCCTTGGAGTCCGACCATATGCGTCGCGGGCCAACCCCGGTCTTGGGCGGCGGCACCATCAACGCATCCCCACTTACGGTGTCGATCTTGGCAATGTGATCGCCCGCAAACGAAGCGTACCAGACGTCACCGTTAGGCGTCGTTGTGATGCCATACGGCCCCGGGCCCTTTGGTGCTCTCCAGGCTTCGACTTTTCCGGTCGCCGGATCGACACGGCCATAGACGCCGTTCTGACCGGTGAACCAAAGAATGCCTTTGCGGTCGAAGGTCGCGGTATTGAGATTGGCGGCGGGGAATTCTTTCGGCAGTGGAAAAAGTTTCACAGCCTTGGTCGCCGGGTCAACCCGGGCGATCGCGTTCTGTCCGCCTTCTGTGATCCAGGCAGCACGATCAGGGCCGACAATCACCCCATGTGGCGCGGCGCCTCTGCCGAGCAAAATTTGCGTCGCTTGTCCGGTTTTCGGATTGAGAATGCCGAGCGCGCCTTGCGACTGCGCCGTATACCAAATGCTGCCATCGGGAGCGGGCGCTACGTCGTGCGGGTGCGCGCCGCGTGACACCTCAAAGTAGGAGACCTCAGCAGCAGGTACTGACTGGAGACCGAGCGCAATGAGCGCGACTGCCGCGACGACGATCGGAACCATTTTGCCCTCCAGCAGATGCCTGGTGCTCGTTCATTCGGCCGCGTCACGTCAGCGGCGCGGGACTGACCAGCGCTCGACAGCCATGTCATCAATCGTCTTGGCGTCTATCCAAGATTTTTCACCCGCCTTCTCGACCTGTTTCCAAAATGGCGCGCGCGTCTTTAGATAATCCATCAGGAACTCGGCCGCCGCAAATGCTGCCTCGCGATGGGACGACGCCGTCACCACAAGTACAATGTTTTCGCCGGGCTGGATGCGCCCATATCGGTGAATGACCGTGACGCCCATAAGCGGCCATCTCTCGATGGCTTCCGCGACGTGCCGCTCGATCTCCGACTCTGCCATTCCCGGATAATGCTCGAGCGTGAGAGCTGCGATCGACTCGCCGTTCTCTGTCCCACGGCAGACTCCGGTGAATGTGACCACCGCGCCGATGTCGCTGCGGCCATGCGCGAGCCGCGCCGCTTCCGCGGCGGCATCAAATGGCTCGCGCTGCAAACGCACAGTTGCTTTCATACTGTTAATGTAACCCGCCGCCAGAGGCGAGGCTATCCGCCTGTCATGGGCGGGAAAAACGCGATTTCGCCAGCACCTTTGATTGCGGTATCGGCCCGCACATGCCTTTGATCGATAGCCGCACGAATTACATTCGCGTTTTTAAAAGCGTAAGCATATTCTTCGCCACGGGAGGCAAGCCAAGTCATCAGCTCGCTGACCGTGGCGATGCCAGCTGGAACCTCGATCACTTCCTCAGCTTTGCCGACTCGTTCGCGCACCCAGGCGAAATAACGTAGTTTCAAGCTCATTCATCAATCATATAGCGCATGCCCGCGCGCATATAGTCCCAGCCGGTGTAAAGTGTGAGGATCGCTGACAACCACAGCAGCAAAATGCCGATCTCGGTCACTACCGGCACGGTGCCGATCTTGGTAACCGCCGACACGACTTTATCACCGGCCTCACCTGCGATCAGAAATCCGACGGCGACCAGTTGCCCGGTGGTCTTCCACTTGGCGAGACGCGTCACAGGTACGCTGACCCGCAGCTCGGCGAGATATTCGCGCAGGCCGGACACCAAAATCTCACGGCAGAGAATGACCACCGCAGCCAGCAGGCTCCAGCCGCGAATGGTCTCCTCCGCCGCCAACATCAGCAGGCAAGATGCTACCAGCAATTTATCGGCGATCGGATCGAGCATGCGCCCGAGCGAGGACTGCTGGCCCCAAGTACGCGCGAAGTAACCGTCGAGAATGTCGGTGACGCCGGCCGATATAAAGACCGCCAACGCCAGCCAGCGCAGCCACAACGGTCCGTCGAAAATGCTCTGCCAAAACATCAATGCGACCACCACCGGCACGGCAGCGATGCGCGCATAGGTCAGCAGGTTCGGCAGCGCAAGCGGGCGCGCCGGCAGTGGCCGGGAACTGATGGCATTCATGCCGAAAAGGAACACCCCCGCCGCGGTCAGGTCAACCGGTCGTTACGCTCGAATCCCCAGTCACTGTACAATCTTCATTGAATTGGCGGCTTGGGTAGATGGCTTTCGCCCGGCTCCATCGCGAACGTCTGATCTAGGGAGTACCATTCGCCGCTTACGTCGCTCGCCGACGCCGGCCCGTCGTGCCGCACATAGTTGCCGACTAGGGCGCAAGTAACACCAAACTGCACGTCCGTCTCGAGCTTTTCATCGTCGTTGACATAAACTTGCGAGATCAGCGTTTTGAAGCCTTCCTTGAAGATCAGGAAGTGCAGATGAGCCGGGCGGTAATTGTGCCGCCCGGTGGCGCGTATGAGGTCACCGACTGGCCCATCAATCGGAATCGGATAACCGGCCGGTTTGACGGTGCGGAAGCTGAAATGGCCCTGCGCGTCGGTCATGAACTTGCCGCGCAGATTCATCGGTGCCTGCTTGGGATCCTGTTGCTCGTAAAAGCCTTCCGGCGAAGAGTGCCAGATATCGACCTCGGCGCCGGCGATCGGTTTGCCATTCTGGTCTTTGACCCAGCAATTGACGAAAAGTGCCGGCCCAGGCGTCGGCGACCGCACGATCGAGGCGCCGCT